>DATABU010000110.1:0-31159 GCA_036259415.1 Longimicrobiaceae bacterium | reverse complement strand
CCCGCGGCCAGGGCAAGCACGGCGCTCCAGGGCGCCGGCACGAACGCGGCGAGGAGCGCCGCGGCCGCGGCTGCGGCGGCGAGCCGCCGGTCGGCGGGGAGGGCGCGGGGTGCGATCTCAGTCCGCGGGCAGCAGGTTGATGCGGGACGCCGCGGCGGCGGCGCCGAAGCCGTTGTCGATGTTCGTCACGGTGATCCCCGAGGCGCAGGAGTTCAGCATCCCCAGGAGCGCGGACACGCCGCCGAACGAGGTGCCGTAGCCCACGCTGGTGGGGACCGCGATCACCGGCCCGGCCACCAGCCCGCCCACCACGGAGGGGAGCGCCCCCTCCATCCCCGCCACCACGATCACCACCGACGCCCCGAGCAGGGCGTCGCGCGCGGAGAGGAGCCGGTGCAGCCCGGCCACCCCCACGTCGGTGAGGCGCTCCACCGGGTTGCCGAAGGCGCGCGCGGTGACCGCCGCCTCCTCCGCCACCGGGAGGTCGCTGGTCCCGGCGGTGACGATCAGCACCGGCCCCCGCACCCTCCGGCTCAGGGGCGCGGCGGGCGCGAGGTAGGCGGTGCGGCCCAGCTCGTTGATCTCCACGTCGGGGCACTCCGCCCGCAGCGCGTCCGCGGCCGCCATGGAGACGCGGGTCGCCAGGAAGCCGTCGCCGCGGGCGGCGATCCGGCGCGCGATCTCCACCGTCTGCTCCGGCGTCTTCCCCTCCCCGAACACGACCTCGGGGAACCCCTGCCGCAGGGCGCGGTGGTGGTCCACGGTGGCGAACCCGGTCTCCTCCACCGGCGCCCAGGCCAGGGCGCGCTCCGCCTCGGCGGGGGTGACGCGCCCCTCCGCCACGCCGGCCAGCAGCTCCCGCAGCCGGTCGGTGGTCAAGCGGCCGCCCCCGCGTGCTCCTCCAGGTAGCCCTCCAGCAGCCCCTCCGCCTCGGCGAGCCGCTTCACCGCGAACAGCTCCTGGCGCAGCGCCTTGCCGTTGGGAAGGCCCTTGGTGTACCACCCCAGGTGCTTGCGGAACTCGATCATCGCCTTCTCCTCCTCGTGCTCCCAGGCGATGGCGAGGCGGGCGTGCTCCAGCACGATGCGGAAGCGCTCGGTGGCCTCGGGGTCCGGCGGCACGGGCTCGCCGGAGAGCGCGGCGCGGGCCTGCCGGAAGATCCAGGGCGCGCCGTGCGAGCCGCGGGCGATCATGATCCCATCGCACCCCGTGTGGTCACGCATCCGCCGGGCGTCCTCGCCGCTCCACACGTCGCCGTTGCCGATCACGGGGATGTCGAGCGCCGCCTTCACGGCCGCGATCTCGTCCCAGTTCGCCACGCCGCTGTACATCTGGGTCCGGGTGCGGGCGTGCAGCGTCAGCACCTCCGCGCCGGCGTCCTGGCAGCGCAGCGCGATCTCCACCGGGTCGCGCAGCTCCTCGCTCCACCCGCTGCGGATCTTGACGGTGGTGGGGATGGAGATGGCCCCCTTCACCGCGCGGATGATGTCGCGCACCAGGTCCAGGTCGCGCAGGCACCCTGAGCCCCCGTTGCGGCTCACCACCTTCTTGACCGGGCACCCGAAGTTGATGTCCAGGAAGTCCGGCTCGTACACCTCCTCCACCAGCGCCGCGGCGTCGGCCATGGCCGCCGGGTCGGCCCCGAATATCTGGATCCCAATGGGGCGCTCCTCGTCGTTGAAGCGCAGGAACTGGTGGGTCTTGCGGTCGTTCCGCCGGATCCCCTCCGCGGACACGAACTCGGACACCACGACGTCCGCCCCGAACCCGCGGCAGAGCCGCCGGAACGGGGACTCGCTGACCCCCGCCTGGGGAGCCAGGTACAGCGGCACGCGGCCGCCGCGGAGCAGGTCGATCGGGTTCGCAAACATCCGTGAAATATAGTGTTTTCGGGCCGCCGCTTCAACCGCGCCCTCGCCGGATGCACGGAAGTGCTTGGGTTTGACGGGGTAGACAGTGGCACTTACATTGCCTCGCTCACGCAGCCCGTACGCGTTTCGGGAAACATAAGAGAGGATACGGAATCATGGAGCTTCGGGAGTTCTTCGCCGAGGATTCGATCAGCCTTGATCTCCAGGGGGAGACCAAGGACGAGATATTGAAGGAGCTGATCGGTCTGCTCGGACTGGACGAGAAGTCGCAGGGGATCCTGTACAAGATGCTGAAGCGCCGCGAGAACCTGGGCTCCACCGGGATCGGCAAGGGGATCGCCATCCCCCACTGCCGCTCGCTGGTGGTGAACCGCCTGCGCGTCGCCTTCGCGCGCAAGCCGGAAGGGGTGGACTTCAAGGCCATCGACGAGCAGCCCGTCCACAACTTCTTCCTCATCGTCGCCCCGCCGCTGGAAGTCTCCAACCAGTACCTCCCGGTCCTGGGGAAGATCGCGCAGTTCTCGAAGGAGGCCGACGTGGCGCAGCGGCTGGAGAAGCTGAGCTCCCCCAAGGAGTTCCTGGCGCTGCTGGACGAGAAGGGCGTCTGAGGGGAGGAAGACGACATGAACCCGCAGCTTGAGATCCTGCTCGAGATCCAGGACCTGAAGACCCAGCGCAAGGAGCTGGAGGTCACCGAGCGGCAGGTGGAGGAGGAGGTCTTCCACATGAGCGTCGACGACGCCCTCCGGCAGCTCGACGAGAAGATCGTCGAGATGGAGGAGTCGCTCGCCCCGCCCGTCCGCAGCCGCTACCGCCGCATCTCCGGCCGCCACCCGCGCGTGGTGGTCCCGGTCATCGCCGGCACCTGCTACGGCTGCTTCGTGAACATCCCCACCGCCGTGGCCTCGGACGCCGAGCGGAACCGCGAGATCAGCCACTGCGAGAACTGCGGCCGGTTCCTGTACCTCGTGGGGTAGGTCGTCTGGAATAGACGGCGCACGGGGGAAGCCTCGCCGAACTGCCGGCGAGTCTTCCCCCGTACTGCGTCCGGGAACGGTCTGAACCGCGGCGGGCCCTCACCCCCCGGCCCCCTCTCCACGATTCCGGGAGAGGGGGAGCACTGCAACTGAAGACCCCCTCCCCCGGCCCCTCCCCGCAAGGGGGAGGGGAGAACTGCGAACGTGCAGGCTGAAGCAGGCTCTCAGCCCGACCCGAGCGCCAGCGAGGGGCACGCCCAAAACCCCGCCCTCCAACGCAGTCGAAACGCAGAAGCCGCCCCGAGAGCAAGATCACTCGGGACGGCCTCTGTCGCTTCCGAACCAGGGAATCGGGATCCTCGACCTCCTGCGTGGGGGGCTCATGATCAACTTCACCATCCTCGGCTGCGGCTGGTCGTTCACCACCATCTGGCAGTAGTAGACGCCGTACGGAACCCTGCGGCCCTTGGTGTCCCTCCCGTCCCAGTAGGCCACCTTGCGGCCCGCCTCCGAGTAGGGGAGGTTCTGCACCGGGAGGTTCCGGCCCCGCGGGTGGTCCGGCGCGCGGGGGACCGCGACCAGCTGGTTCAGCAGGTTGAAGATCTGGATGGTGACCAGGCGCGTCTCGCCGTTGTCGAAAAGGCTCTCCTCCAGGTAGAAGGGGATGTAGGTGTCCCGCGAGAACGGGTTGGGGTCGTTCTGCTCCAGCCGGAATCCAGTCTGCCGCGAACCCGGTGGCTCCAACGGCTCCTGCGCGCGGAGCGTGGGAGACACGAGGAGACCCAGGGCCACCAGCAGGAGGAGCAGAACAGGAGGTGCACGTCGCATCTGCGCCTCGCCGTTCGGGTGAGCTCAGGGCACGGGGGCCTCCGGGGAGGGGGGGACCGAGGTATCGTCGTCTGCGAAGCTACTCACGGGCTCTCGGTCCGGTGAACGCCGACAGGGTCTACGCAAGCTCCTGGAGGTACAGCTCCAGCGAGCGGAGGGGACGGTCCGGCGCGAGCTGCGCCGGCAGGTACGTCCTCAGCAGCGCGCGGTGCGCCGGGCGGCCGCCGCGGAGCGCCTCCGGGACGCGGCCGTGCAGCATGCCGCCCAGCTCGCGGCGCGCTTCGGGCTCCAGGAGGCGGCCGCTGGGGCGGCAGTCGCGGCAGGCGGCGCCGCCGCCCTCCGCGTCGAAGCGCACGGGCTCGTCCGGGTCCAGCGCGCGCCCGCAGGTGACGCACTCCCCCGTCCGCGGCGCGAAGCCCAGCAGCGCGACCACCTGCCACACCGCCGCCAGGGTGGCGCCCTCCAGGCCCGGCCCCGCCGCCCGCTCGATGCGGTCGAGCGCCTCCTCCACCGCGTCGTAGAGGGCCTCGTGCGGCTCCTCGGTGGCGGAGCGGAGCACCAGCTCCGCCACCAGCGATGCGCCGGCGAAGGCGAGCAGGTCGCGGCCCAGCCCCTGCCGGCTGCGCAGCAGGTCGAAGCCGCTCAGCGTGTGCAGGTCGCGCCCCTCCTTGAGGTAGAAGTGCGCGAGTCCCTCCGTGAACGGCTCCAGCACCCCGCCGAACCGGCTCCGCGGGCGCAGCGCGCCCTTGGCGATCACCGAGCGCAGCCCCAGCTCCCGCGTGAACAGGCGCAGGATCTTGCTCGTCTCGCTGTACGGGAACGACTGCAGCACCAGCGACCGCGCGACGACCAGGGCCACGGCGCCGGGCCCGTCAGGCCGCCGGCCGCGGGTCCGCCGGGCGCTCCCTGCGGCGGAGCGCCAGCCCCGCCCCCGCGGTGAGCACCAGCCCTGCCACCGCCACCGCCGCGGCCCGCGGGTCCACCGGCGGCACGTCCGGGGTGTCCCACTCCAGCGCCACCGCCTCGCGGCTCCCCAGCCCCGCGCCGCTGTAGCGCAGGAAGCTCTCTCCCTCGGCCTGCACGGGCCGGGGCGCCGCCTCAAGCCCGTCCACCTCCACCCCGGCCGCGGACTGGCGGACGAACAGGTTCACGGTGTCGGTCCCCGCGGCCAGCGGGATCTCCGCCCGGCCGCTGCCGCGGGCCAGGCGGTAGCGGATGAACAGCTCCTGCTCGCCCGGGGGGAGCGTCGCCGTCACCAGGACCCGGTCGCCGCTGCGGACGACGGCGTCGGGCGCGATCTGCGCCTCCCCCACCTCGAACGCGGCCACCCCCTCCGGGAGCCGGAACTCCCAGGTGGAGCTCCCCGACCCCAGCACCAGCGCGCGGTCCCCCGCGTTGCGGATGCGGACGATCTCGTTGACCTCCGCGCTGCCGTCCGGCTCGGGGAGGACGATCACGTCGCGCCGCGAGACGCTCACCGCGCCGGGGAAACGGGAAGCGGAAGCGGTGTCGAACACCACCACGGTGTATCCTGTTCCCGGGTCGCCTGGATGGAGCGGCCCGCCGAAGTAGCGGACGCCGTGCAGCTCCGCCGTCGCGAAGTAGACGGTGAAGCCGGCGGCGCTGTCGGCGGGGGGTACGGAGAGCGCGAAGGTGCCGTCCGGGGCGGTGGCGCCGGTCCCCACCGGGCCGGAGCTGTCGGAGGTGACGCGGTGCAGCGTCACGGGGACGCCGCCCACGCCCCGGCCTCCCAGCTCCACGCGACCCAGCAGCTCCTGCGCGGCGAGCGGCGGGGCGGCGAGGGCGAGCAGGGACGCCAGCACCCCCGCGCGCAGCGCGGCGCCGAACGAGTGGATGGTCACGGGTTGAAGCGCCCCAGGTCCTCGGGGTTCATCTTCTTCAGGTGCTCCTTGAGCTGCTCCGGGGTCAGCTTGCCGCCCCCGGGGCCCTGCTCGTCCTGCGGCGCCTCCCCCAGCAGGCTCCCTTCCCCGCCCTCCTCCTCCTCGGCGAACTGCACCGTGGTCCCGGAGAGGAGGTCGTCGCTGGTGAACAGCTCCGCCTTCAGGCGCAGCGCGATGGCGATGGAGTCCGAGGGGCGGGCGTCCACCGTGAACACCTCGTCGCCGCGGCGGATCACCATCTCCGCGAAGTAGGTGTTGTCCTGCACCCGCGTGATGAGCACCCGGGTGAGCGTCCCTCCCAGCCCCCGGATCAGCGCCGGGAAGAGGTCGTGCGTGAGCGGGCGGGAGAACTTCATCCCCGCCAGCTCCATGGCGATCGCGCTCGCCTCCGCCGGGCCGATCCAGATGGGGAGGATGCGCTCGCCCTCCACCTCCTGGAGGATCACCACCGGCGTCTTGGAGGTCTGGTCGAGGCCCAGACTCTGGACTCGTACCTGGATCATGGTCACCCTGCCTTCATGAACGAAGGTGGACGGGCCGGGGCGACCTCCCCCGGAGCGTCCACCTCCGCGATGACATCCGCCGCACGGCGGCGCGCCCGGCCGGGAGCGCCCCGGGCCGCCGGAAAGCTGCCTATGCGCCGGCCGCGCTGCGGAGCTCGTCCGCCCGGTCGGTGCGCTCCCAGGGGAAGAGGAGCACCGGGCGCCCGTTCCCCGCCTCCGCCGAGGGGCGGCCGAAGTGGCCGTACGCGGCGGTGGGGCGGTAGATGGGGGTGCGCAGCCGCAGCGCCTCGATGATCCCCTGGGGGGTGAAGTCGAACACGTCGCGGAGCGCCCGCTCGATGGCCCCCTCGGCGACGGTGGCGGTGCCGAAGGTCTCCACCCGCACCGACACCGGCTCCCGCACGCCGATGGCGTAGGCGAGCTGGATCTCGCAGCGGCGGGCGAGCCCGGCCGCCACGACGTGCTTGGCGGCCCAGCGGGCGGCGTACGCCGCGGAGCGGTCCACCTTGGTGGGGTCCTTGCCGCTGAACGCGCCGCCCCCGTGCCGCCCCATTCCGCCGTAGGTGTCGACGATGATCTTGCGCCCGGTGAGCCCCGCGTCCCCGTGCGGCCCGCCGACCACGAAGCGGCCGGTGGGGTTGATGTGGAAGGTGGTGGCCTCCGGGTCGAAGAAGCCGGTGGGCTCCAGGACGGGGCGGACCACGTGCTCCACGATCTCCGCGCGGATCTGCTCGTTGGTGGCTTCGGGGTCGTGCTGGGTGGAGACCACCACCGTGTCCACCCGCACCGGGCGGTCGCCCTCGTACTCCACTGACACCTGCGTCTTCCCGTCCGGCCGCAGCCAGTCCAGCTTCCCGTTCTTGCGGACCTGCGCCAGGCGCTCGGCCAGGCGGTGCGCCAGCAGGATGGGGGTCGGCATCAGCGCGTCGTTCTCGTCCGTCGCGTAGCCGAACATCATCCCCTGGTCGCCCGCGCCGCCGGTGTCCACGCCCATGGCGATGTCCGGCGACTGCTGGTCGATGGTGGTCATCACCGCGCAGGTGTGGCCGTCGATGCCGTACGCCGCGTCGGTGTAGCCGATGGCCTTGAGCGTCCCCCGGACGATGGCGGGGATGTCCACGTAGGTGCCGGTGGTGATCTCCCCCGCCACCACTGCCACGCCGGTGGTCACCAGCGTCTCGCAGGCCACGCGGCCGGTGGGGTCCTCCTGCAGGATCGCGTCGAGGACCGCATCCGAGATCTGGTCGGCGATCTTGTCCGGGTGCCCCTCGGTCACCGACTCGGACGTGAACAGCTGGCGCTGGGCCACGCGGGCTCCTCCCTGGAAACTGGCGTGCGGGCAGGTGGTTCGAAGCGACGAAGATACCACGCTACGCGGTGGCCGACAAGCTCCAGGCGGCCATGAAGCGGGTCAGGTCGATCCAGCCCTCGGCGTGCCGCGTGAGCACCTCCAGCACCGCGGCGGGGGTGGGCGCGGCGAGGGCCTCGCGGGCGGCGGCCTCGGCCTCCTCGCGGGAGACGGAGCGGATCACCTTCTTGATCTCGGCGAGGGCGGAGGGGCCCACGCTGAGCGAGTTCACCCCCAGCCCGATGAGGAGGAAGGCCCCCAGCGGGTGGGCCGCGAACTCGCCGCACACCCCCACCTCGATCCCGGCGTCGCGGCCCGCGTCGGCCACCAGCCGGATGAGGCGCACCACCGCGGGGTGGAAGGGGTTGTAGAGCCTGGAGAGGCGCGAGTTCCCCCGGTCGACCGCCAGGGTGTACTGCGTCAGGTCGTTGGTGCCGATGGAGAAGAAGTCCACGTGCCGCGCCAGCTCCGGCGCCGACATGGCCGCGGCGGGGGTCTCCACCATCGCCCCCAGGGAGTAGCGGTCGGGCAGGTCGTGCCCCTCCGCCCGGAGCTGCTCAAGCGACTCCTCTATGAGCCGGCGGCTGTCCAGCACCTCCGAGATCTCGTTGACCAGCGGGAGCATGATGCGGACGTCCGCGTGCGCCGAGGCGCGCAGCAGCGCCCGGAGCTGGGCCCGGAACATCTCCGGCTCGTCCAGGCAGACGCGGATGGCCCTCCACCCCAGGAACGGGTTCTCCTCCGCGGCCATGTGCAGGAAGGCGGGGAACTTGTCCCCCCCCAGGTCGTAGGTGCGGATCACCACCGGCGCCTCGGGGAAGACGGAGGCCACCTGGGTGTAGGCCCGGTACTGCTCCTCCTCTCCGGGCGCCGCGCCGCGCCCCACCACCAGGAACTCGGTGCGGAAGAGCCCCACCCCCTCGGCGCCGTGAGCCCGCGCGGAGGCGGCCTCGCCGGGGAGGTCGATGTTTGCGCGGAGCTGCACCCGGTAGCCGTCGCGGGTGGCCGACTCCAGGTGCGCCAGGAGGAGGAGCTCCTGCTCCCACTCCCGGATCTGGAAGTCGCGCTCCCGGTAGGCGTGCTTTTCCTGCTCCGTGGGGGAGACGATCACCCGGCCGGCGCGCCCGTCCAGGATGACCTCGTCGCCGTCCCGGACGTGCTCGGAGAGGTCGCCCAGGCTGACCACCGCCGGGATGTCCAGCGAGCGCGCGAGGATGGAGTTGTGCGAGGCGCGCGTCCCCGAGTCGGTGGCGATCCCCACCACCTGCGCGGGGTCCAGCTGCACGGTGAGGCTGGGGGTGAGGTCGCGCGCCACCAGGACGACCTTGTCGTCGCCGGTGCGGGCGCGCAGCTCCGGGTCGGAGAGCCCCATCAGGCGCCGCAGCACGCGGTTCTGGACGTCGGCCAGGTCGTTCAGCTTGTCCAGCACCATGGGGTGCGAGGTGTGCGACCACTGCGACTCCCACTCCAGCACGCGCCACTCGAACGCCCGCTCGGCGGTCAGGTGGTTCTCGCGGATGTAGGAGATGGTCCCGTCGATCAGGTCCACGTCCTCGAGCATCAGGATCTGCGGCTCGAAGATCTGCGCCTCCACCCGCCCCATCTGCCGCTCGGTGCGCGACTGCAGGTCGCGGATGCGCTCCCTGGCCCAGCGGCACGCCGCCCGGAACCGGTCCACCTCCGTCTCCACCTGGTCCGCGGGGACCACGCCGCCGTGCGGCACGCGCGGCACCTCCCAGCGCAGCACGCGCGCGGGGGCGATGACGATGCCGGGCGATGCGGCGATCCCGTCGCGGACCAGGCTCACCTTCCCTACTCCTCCCCGAAGCGGTCGGCCACGAGCTGCGCGAGCGCCTCCACGGCCTCGCGGGCGTCGTCGCCGTTGGCCCGGATGTCCACCGTGGAGCCGCGCTCGGCGGCGAGCATCATCACCCCCATGATGCTCTTCCCGTTGACCTCCACCTGCTCCTTGGCGACCCAGACCTCGGCGGCGAAGCGGTTCGCGAGCTTCACGAACTCCGCCGCGGGGCGGGCGTGGAGGCCGTACTTGTTGAGGATCGTGACCTGCGTGCTGTGTTCCATCCGGGATCGGTTCTATGAGGTGGCAACGACGATGGTGTCGACGGCCCAGACCGCCACCAGCACCGCCCAGACCGCCCAGCGCACGCGCAGGCCGAGCCAGAGGCCGGCCGCGAGCGCCGCAACGCCGAGCGCGTATTCGGCCGGGGCCCGGGCGGCGCTCCCCAGGGCGAGGATGCCGGCGAGCCCGGCCAGGAAGGCGCCCGCGTCGGAGGCCCGGTCGCCCAGGCGCTGGAAGGGCGCCTCGCGGAGCGCCTTCCCCACGGCGAGGCCGTCCCGCAGCCCCACCCGCAGGCCCCAGGCGCGAAGCCAGAGGTGCAGGGCGTTGTACGCCAGGAGGAAGGCGGAGACGGCGGCCCACCAGGGGAGCCCCAGCAGGAGGAGGACGATGGCGAGGATGGCGCACGCGGGGCGCCACGCCTGCCACACCAGGCGGTCGCCGATGGTGCCGAGCGATCCGCGCAGGGCGCTCTTGAAGCGCCGCAGCGTCTCCGGGGGCGCCCCGTCTTCCTCGAGCCGGGCCACCGCCCCCGCCGCGACCGTCACCAGGTACGGATGGCTGTTGAACAGCTCGGCGTGCCGCGCGACGGCCTCGCGGAGCGCCTCCTCGTCCTCGCGGTACACCCTCCGCAGCACCGGCAGCAGCACGAACGCGAAACCCGTGCCGATCAGGGTCTGGTAGTTCCACGAACCCTGGACGGCGAAGCTGCGCAGCAGGAGCGCGCGGCGGACCCCCCGGGTGAGCACGCTCACCGGAAGAGCACCAGCGCCAGGACCCCCACCGCCGCCCCCGCCGCGAGGAGCTGGAGGCGCGCCCGGCCGAAGAGCCGGAACGCCGCCCCCAGCGACGCGGCCAGCACCCCCCCGAGCGCCAGGCGGGCCACGCCGCCGTGCGGGAGGAGGAAGAAGCCCTCCTGGAGCACCCAGCCGAAGAGGAGGGTCCCCGCGCCGGCCAGCGCCATCCCCCGGGCGAAGTCCACCCCGACGGCGTACAGGTGCCGCCGCTCAAGGCGCCCCGAGCGGATGCTCGTGCGCCCGGGGGGCGGCGAGAGGCGCACGTTGGTCTGCCGGAGCCACTGCACGCTGACGCCCCCCACGCGCTCCCAGAGCAGCGCGAAGACCAGCACCACGAGCAGCGCGGAGTAGGAGTGGGAGGTGCCGGCGTACGCGCCCGCCGCGGCGACGGCCGCGGGGCCGCCCTCCGGGTAGCGCGCCGCACCCACGGGGAGCACGGTGAGGTGGAAGGCTTCCAGGAAGAGCCCGACCAGCGCGCCCTGCTCGGGGGAGCCCGCGATCCAGCCGGCCAGGGTGGCGGCCACCACCGGCCGCGAGAGCATGAACTGCCCCAGCGAGGTGCCGTCCACCGCCACCACCCCGCCGAAGGCGACCAGGAGGAGCAGCGCGCCGGGCTCCGGGATCATCTCACCCGTCCGCGAGCAGCTCGTCCAGCGGCACCCGGCGCGACCCGGGGAGGTCGCGGGCCGAGAGGCGCACCCCGCCGCCGTCGGCGAGCTCGCGCAGCGCGCCCCGCTCCGCCGGGGAGAGGAAGAGGTAGGGGAGGACCCGGTCGCGCCCCACCGCGTGGTGGATCCCGCCCAGGTTCACCTCCTCGCCGCGGAGCAGGGCCCCCTCCGCCAGCCGGCTCACGGTGGCGACGTCCCGCACCAGCACCACCACCCGGCGCGGCTCCCCGCGCCACACCTGGAAGAGCCGGCGCGCCTCGTCCACGCCCACGAACGAGGCTTCGATCTCCGGGGGGACGCCCAGGCAGTACAGCTCCTGCTCCCAGGGGCTCGCCGCGATCTGGTCGTCCACCACCACGATGCGGTCGGCGTGCAGCGGCCCGCCCCACCCCACCACCACCTGACCGTGGATCAGGCGCTCGTCAACTCGAAAGAGCACGATCGGCATGCGCGGCCCCTTCCTTGTACGTCCCGTTGATCCCCGCGCGCCCCTTCTCCACCAGCCGCTCCACGAGCTGCGGCAGGGGCATGTCGCGGTGGAAGACGAAGTCCAGCAGGATGGCGAGGTTGACGCCGCAGACCAGCGCCGTGTCCGGGCGCGAGAGCGACAGCTTGCGCGCCGCGAAGGCGCAGCTCCCGCTGGGTAGGTCAGTGAAGATGACCGCGGGGGCCTCGCCCAGCGCGTGGTTCACCGCGGCCATGAGCCCGTCGGGGCCCATCCCCTCGTTGGTGATCGGGCGGAGCGCGTCCTCCCCCGCGCCCGAGATCTGCCGCACGGCCGCCACCAGCCCCTCGGCCAGCGAGGAGTGCGCGACGATCAGCCCGCGGACGCCTTCACTCATAGTCTTCTTCCAGGTATTCCGAGGACACCCGCATGCGGTCCTGCAGCCGGCGGTTGAAGAGCGCCGCCGAGTCCACGCCGGAGTACTTCAGGAGGTGGTTCATGGAGACCACCTCCGCCACCACGGTGATGTTCTTCCCCGGCACGAGCGGGACCACCACCTTGGGGATGGACACCCCCAGGATGTCCAGGAACATGGGCTCCAGCCCGGTGCGGTCGTACTGCGCCTTCTCGTCCCACACCTCCAGCTGCACCACCACCTCCACCCGCTTCTGCAGGCGGATGGCGCGGATGCCGAAGAGCTCCTGGACGTCGATGATGCCTACCCCGCGGATCTCCATGTGGTGCCGCTGCAGCTCGTGCCCCCGGCCGATGAGGATCTCGTTGCCGCGGCGGGAGATGATGACCATGTCGTCGGCCACCAGGCGGTGCCCGCGCTCCACCAGGTCCAGCACCGTCTCGCTCTTGCCGATCCCGCTCCGGCCCACGAAGAGCAGCCCCACGCCGTAGACGTCGGCCAGGGAGCCGTGCATGGTGGTGGTGGGGGCGAAGCGGTCCTCCAGGAAGGGCTTGATGCGGGAGTAGAAGTCCGCCGTCTTGAGCTGGGTGAGCACCACCGGGGTGCCGCGGTCGTTGGCGATCGACAGGAGCGGCTCCGGGGGCGCCTGCCCCTTGGTGACGAAGACCACCGGGAGGTTGAACTTGAAGAAGACCTCCAGCGCCTGGCGGCGGCGGTCCTCGTCCAGCGACTCCAGGAAGGCGATCTCCGTCTCCCCCAGCACCTGCATGCGCTCAGCGGGGAAGCGCTCGGTGTAGCCCGTGAGCACCAGGCCGGGGCTGGAGATGTCCGGGCCCGGGATGGTGCGGCTCAGGCCGCGCTCGTCCGTCAGCAGCTCCAGGGCGAGGGCGTCCTTCTTTACGCGGAGCAGTTCCTCCACCGTCAACGGGCGCATGCGGTCGTGGGCTCGGCGTTTCGTCGGTGCACTGCAACGGCCTGGTTGGCCGTGCCCCCGGCTGCGCCGGGGTCGGGCTGCGGCTCCGTAGGGCAGCAAACAACGCTGCCCAACGGAGGCGAGCCCCGGGAAAGTGCCCCCGGGTCTCGCCGCTTCGCGCTCGCATCCCTCACGCGGGCGCCGTGCCGGGGCAGGCCGTTCTCCCCTCTCCCGCTTGCGGAAGGGGGCCCCCTGCGGCCGCTCCCCTCGACCAGCCGGAGCCCTCCCGCAGTTCTCCCCCTCCCCCTTGCGGGGAGGGGGCCGGGGGGAGGGGGTCAGTCCGCCGTCTCCGCCAGCAGGTGCGCCTCGGTCTCGTCCGCGGTGCGGTCCCAGGTGAACTGGGAGGCGAAGTCCAGGGCGGCGCGGCCCAGGGTCTCCACGCGCAGCGGGTCGCGGGCCAGCGACTCCAGGGCGGCGGCGAGGGCGGACACGTCGCCGTGGGGGACGAGCAGGCCGGTGCGGCCGTCGAGCACCGACTCGCGCAGACCGGGGGAGTCGCTCGCCACGGTGGGGGTGCCGCAGGCGGCCGCCTCCAGGTTGGTGATCCCCCAGCCCTCCTTGGGCGAGGGGAAGACGTTGGCCCACACCGTCCGGAACAGCTCGCGCTTGCGCTCCTCGCTCACGAAGCCCAGGAACTCCACCCGGTCCCCAAGGCCCAGCTCCGCGGAGAGCTTCTTCAGCCCGGCCTCGTGGTCGCCCCTGCCACCCACCAGCAGCCGGACGTCCGTTCCCCGGTCGCGCAGCGCGGCGACGGCGCGGAGGACGTGCTGGATCCCCTTGTAGCGGCGCAGCCTCCCCAGGTACAGGAAGGTGGGCGCCGGGAGGCGCGCGGCGGCGGCGTCCGGGGTGTTGGAGCCGAGGTCCACGCCCGGGTGGATCACGCGGACATCGCTCGCGTGCAGTCCGCGGGCCACCAGGTCCTCGGCCGTGCTGCGGGAGATCGCCTGCGCCGGGACGCCGCGGTACACCGCGCCGAGGGGGCGCTCCAGGAGCCAGGTCGCGGCGGCCAGGGTGAGGCCAGCCTCCCGGAACGCCGTGGTCCCGAAGAGGTGGTGCACCAGCAGCACCACGGGGCTCCGCGACCAGAGCGGCGCGAAGGTGGGGACCTTGTTGAGCGCCTCCACCACCGCGTCGAAGCCCTCCCCCGCCAGGTGGCGGCGGTAGTAGCCGGGGGCCAGCGCGCCGAAGGTGTGCCGGCCCCCGACGCGGTGCACGTCCATCCCGTCAAGCCGCTCGCGCTGCGCCGCGCCCTGCCAGCCGGACACCAGCAGGCTCACCTCGTGGCCGCGCGCGGCCAGGCGCCCGAACGTCTCGTGGACGTGGACCTCGGCGCCCCCCGCCTGCGGGTTCAGCCGGTCCTGCCAGTTGACGACGAGCAGCTTCACCGCCCGTCCGCCGCCTCCCCGGGGAGTGCGCTGCGCATCACGGCGTCCAGCACGCCGTTGACGAAGCGGGGGCTCTCGTGGGTGCCGTACTTCTCCGCCAGGCGCACCCACTCGCGGATGGAGAGGCGCGGGGGGACGTCGTCCACGAAGAGCATCTCCGCCACGCCCAGGCGCAGGACGTTGCGGTCGATCACCGAGAGGCGGCCCAGCCGCCAGTTGGTGAGCGCGTCCTGGAGCATGCGGTCGATCCGCTGCTGGTTGACGGCCACCAGCCGCACCAGCACCTCGGCGTAGGGCCGGTTCTGCGGGGAGACGTGCAGGTTGGAGAACAGGTCCTCGAGGGTGCGGACCGCGGCCTCCGGGTCGGCGCCGCGCGACTCCCAGGCGTAGAGCGCCTGCAGCGCCCACCCGCGTGCGCGGCTGCGCGACCTCACTTCGGGCCCTCCGCGTCCAGGCGGGCGAACAGGTCCGCCATCTCCAGCGCGGTCATGGCCGCGTCCCACCCCTTGTTGCCGGCCTTGGTCCCTGCGCGCTCGATGGCCTGCTCGATGGTGTCCGTGGTCAGCACCCCGAAGACCACCGGCACGTCGGTGGAGGCGCCCACCGCGGTCACCCCGGCGGCGGCCTGCCCGGCCACGTAGTCGAAGTGCGGCGTCCCGCCGCGGATCACCGCGCCCAGCGCGACCAGCGCGTCGAAGCGCCCCGTGCGGGCCAGCCGCCGCAGGGCGGAGGGGATCTCCCAGGCGCCCGGGACCCAGACCGCCTCCACGTCGTCGTCCGCCACCCCGTGGCGCAGCAGGCAGTCGCGCGCGCCCAGGAGGAGCTGCCGCGTCACCAGCTCGTTGAACCGCCCCACCACGATCCCGAACCGCCGCCCCTCGCCGCGCAGCATCCCCGTGTGCTCGATCATCTTCGCTCCGGATAGGTTCTCCGCGCCCGTACGCTCAGACCGGGAGCAGGTGCCCAAGCTTGTCGCGCTTGGCCGCCAGGTACGCCTCGTTGTGCGGGTTCGGCTCCACCCGCAGCGCCACCTGCTCGGACACCGAGAGGCCGTACCCGTCCAGCCCCACGATCTTCTTGGGGTTGTTGGTCAGGATGCGGATGGTCGACAGCCCCAGGTCCAGCAGGATCTGCGCGCCGATCCCGTATTCGCGCAGGTCGGGCCGGAAGCCGAGCGCCTCGTTGGCCTGCACCGTGTCCATCCCCCCGTCCTGGAGGGCGTACGCACGCAGCTTGTGCACCAGCCCGATCCCCCGCCCCTCCTGCCGCAGGTAGACGATCACCCCGCGCCCGGCCTGGTCGATGGCCCGCATGGCGGCGTCCAGCTGCTCGCCGCAGTCGCAGCGCATGGAGTGGAATACGTCTCCGGTGAGGCACTCCGAGTGCATCCGCACCAGCACGCCCTCCTCCTTCGCCACCTCGCCCTTCACCATGGCGACGTGCTCGAACTGGTCCACCTCGTTGCGGTAGGCGATGATCTTCCACTCGCCGTGCGGGGTGGGGATGTTGGCCTCGGCCTCGCGGCGCACCAGCCGCTCGCGCTGGAGGCGGTAGGCGACGATGTCTGCCACGGTGATGAAGCGCAGGCCGTGCTTCTGCGCGAACACCTCCAGCTCCGGCCGGCGGGCCATGCTCCCGTCGTCGTTGAGGATCTCGCAGATCACCCCCGCCGGCGGGAGCCCCGCCAGGCGCGCCAGGTCCACCGAAGCCTCGGTCTGCCCCACGCGCCGCAGCACCCCGCCGGGACGGGCGCGCAGGGGGAAGACGTGCCCGGGGCGGCGCAGGTCGGCGGGCTTCGCGGCCGGATCCAGGCATACCTGGATGGTCCTGGCGCGGTCGGCGGCGCTGATCCCGGTGGTCACCCCGAACCGCGCGGCGGCGTCCACCGACACGGTGAAGGCGGTGCCCTGCGCCTCGGTGTTGAACTCGCTCATGGGGCGCAGGTCCAGCTCGTCGGCGCGCTCCGCGGTGAGCGCAAGGCAGATGAGCCCGCGCCCGTGCACCGCCATGAAGTTGACGATCTCCGGCGTCACGGCCGAGGCCGCGCACACCAGGTCGCCCTCGTTCTCCCGGTCCTCGTCGTCCGCGACGATCACCATCCTGCCGTCGCGGATGTCCTGGATAGCGTCTTCGACCCGATCGAAAGCCATGCTCGTCCCGCTGGAAAAAGTTGCCGCCGGGAAGATAGGTCCCCCGGCGGCTCGCAACTAGTACCCCGCCGCGCCGGGCGGGTCCCCGGCGCCCGCCTCGCGCGGGCGGTCCAGGAGGCGGCGCACGTACTTGCCGATCAGGTCGCCCTCCAGGTTCACCCGCGAGCCCGGCGAGAGGTCCGCCAGGTTGGTGTGGCTCCAGGTGTGGGGGATGATGGACACCTGCGCCACCCCGGGTGCGGGGAGCGCGTTCACCGTCAGGCTGATCCCGTTCAGGGTGATGGAGCCGTGCAGGATGGTGACCTCGTCCACCTCCGGGGGGAGGGTGAAGTCGACCAGGACCAGCTCGTCGCGGGGGACGATGGAGACCACCTCGCCGACGCCGTCCACGTGCCCCTGCACCAGGTGCCCGCCCAGGCGCGCCCCCAGCGCGGCGGCGCGCTCCAGGTTCACCCGCCGCCCCGGCCCGAACTCCCCCAGCGTGGTGCGACCCAGCGTGGTCGCCACCGCCTGCACGGTGTAGCCCTCCGCGTCGAAGCGCACCGCCGTCAGGCACACGCCGTCCATGGCGATGCTGTCCCCGGGCGCGATCCCCTCCAGCACGGCCCGGGCGCGGACCGTCATCTCCACCCCGCCGCCGACGTCCCGCACCGCGGCGACGGTCCCGACCTCCTCCACGATCCCGGTGAACACGCGCTACTCCCGCGCCAGGGTGACCAGCGTGTCCGGCCCGAACGCCGCGGTCCGCAGCCGGCGCCAGCGGCGGGCCTCCGCGATGGGCGGGCTCTCCAGCGTGGCGAAGGGGTCCCTCCCCTCCGCGCCCAGGAAGAGCGGCGCGAGGAAGAGGTGCAGCCGGTCCACCGCTCCCTCCCGCAGCAGCGCGGCGGCGAGCACGGCGCCCCCCTCGCAGAACAGCGAGCCGATCCCCGCGCGCCGCAGCTCCGCCAGCCCGGCCTCCAGCCCGTCGGCCGGGAGCACGCGCACGCCGAGCGCCTCCAGCGCCCGGCGCCGCTCCGGAGGGGCGCCCGGCGACGCGACCGCGACGACCGGAACCTCCCGCGCCGTCCGCGCCAGGTATCCGTCGGGGGGGAGGCGGAGGCCCCGGTCGAAGACGACGCGCGCGGGCGGCACGCGCGGCTCCACGGGCCCGCGCACGGTGAGCTTCGGGTCGTCCGCCAGCGCCGTGCCGATCCCCACCGCCACCGCGCCGAAGCCCGCGCGCAGCCGGTGCACCTCCCCGCGCGCCTCCTCGCCGGTGATCCAGCCCGAGCGGCCCTCCCGGTCCGCGACACGCCCGTCCATGGACAGAGCCAGCTTCAGCTCGACCCACGGCCGCTCCGGCCCCGCGATCCCGTGGAAGAAGGGGGCGTTCAGGTCCAGGGCGGCCTGGAGCTCCACCCCGCGCACGGTCTCCACCCCCGCGGCTTCCAGCAGCGCGCAGCCGCCGGCCGCCTTCGGGTTCGGATCGGAGGCCGCGAAGACGACGCGCCGCACACCGGCCGCGAGGATCGCGTCGGTGCACGGCGGCGTCTTGCCGTGGTGGGCGCAGGGCTCCAGCGTCACGTACAGCGTGGCGCCCCGCGCCGCCTCGCCGGCGGCGCGGAGCGCCTCGGCCTCCGCGTGGGGGCGGCCGTACTCCGCGTGGTACCCTTCCCCGACCACCTCCCCGTCCCGCACCACCACCGCCCCCACCAGGGGATTGGGCGCGACGCGCCCCCACCCCCCGGCGGCGAGCTCCAGCGCCCGCCGCATGTGCTCGCGGTCCTCCGGCCTGGCCCCGGGCTCGTCCACTCCGGCCTTCAGAGGGCGATGCGGAAGCCGAGGCTCCCGAACCAGGTCCCCTCGGTGGGGTCGAAGTCGCTGGCCGAGGGGAACCCGTCGATCGCCTGCTCGCCCTGGAGCCACCCGACCTCGGCCGCCAGCGAGGCCATCAGCAGCGAGAAGGAGCCGTTCACGAACCCGGACCAGCGGCCGTTGTCCAGCTCCAGGTCGCTCACGCGCGCGAAGCACCCGCCCGGGACGTCGGCCGGGCAGCGGGTACGGAAGCCGAAGGCGGCGTCGCTGGAGAAGCGGTCGTAGCCCACGCCGGCCGTCAGGCCCAGCCCCAGGAGGCGCTTGCTGGCCGCGGCCCGGGTGCTCCAGCTGGACAGGTCCACCGAGAACTCGCCCGGGTCGCCGTCGCCGAAGCAGGCCCCCGCCTGCACGGTGTAGCCGTCGCGCTGCTCGGTGATCCCCCCCAGCGCCGGCTCGGAGCACACGTCCCCGTAGGCCACCGTCCCGAGGCGGTGGTACATCAGCGAGACGGAGAGCCCGGGGGTGGTGAACGACTCCCGCAGGAGCCCCAGCCGGGCCCCGACGCCGTACGAGAAGTCCGGCGTGTCCTCCGCGAAGCCCTCCACGTCGAAGCTCCCCACCGGGAGCCAGGTGGCGCTCCCGAGCAGGTCGACGGCTCCCACGCCGCCCACCGTGGGCGCGACGCTGAAGCCGGGGTACACGCCGACCGACGCGGTGCCGGAGAGCGCCGGGACCGGGATGCCGGTGGCGTCGTTGAGCGCCTGCGCGGCGCCCCCCGCGCTCTCCGCGAGGATGTCCGGGAGGCGCACGAAGACCAGGTTGGCCTTGGCGGTGGCGCTCACCCGCGGGAGGATGCCGAGCCGGATCCCCCCCGTGCTCGCCGTCCCAAGGGTGGGGTTCCCGCCGGTGAGGACGATGCCGAGCTGCGGCTGCGCCGACTCCACCGCCTGAGCCACCGTGTAGCAGGTCGCGCTGATGGAGGCGTCGGAGAACACCGCGCACGGGGCCGAGACCTGCGCGGCGGCGGGCACGGCGGAGACCGCCAGCGCGGCGGCCAGGCAGAAGCGCTTCTTCATGGAATTCGTCGTCAGTCGAGTACGGTCCTGCGGCCGCCGGGGACGACCTCCCCCGCGACCCACGCGGTCTCCCCCGCGGCCCGCAGCTCGCGGACGGCGGCGTCCGCGCGGGCGGCGGGGACCACGGCCACCATCCCCACGCCCATGTTGAAGGCGCGGAACATCTCCCCGCGCTCCACGCCGCCCTCGCGCTGGAGGACGCGGAACACGTTCGGCACCTCCCAGGACGCGGTGTCGAAGCGGGCGTCGAGCCCCTCCGGGAGCACGCGTGGGACGTTGTCCACCAGCCCCCCCCCCGTGACGTGCGCCAGCCCGCGGACCTCGCCCCGCTGGAGGAGGGGGAGGAGCGGCCGGAGGTACGAGCGGTGGACGCGCAGGAGCACCTCCGCCACGCTGGCGCCCTCCTCCCCCGGGAAGGGGTCGTCCACCGAGAGCCCCATCCGGTCGAACACCACCCGGCGGGCCAGCGAGTAGCCGTTGGTGTGCAGCCCGGACGAGGCGAGCGCGACCAGGGCGTCGCCCGCGCGGATCCCGGAGCCGTCGATCACCCCGTCCTCCTCCACCACGCCCACGATGGTCCCGGCGACGTCGTACTCCCCGGCGGCGTAGAAGTCCGGCATCTCCGCCGTCTCGCCCCCCAGCAGGGCGCAGCCGTTGGCGCGGCACCCGCGGGCGACGCCCTCCACCACCGCCTCCACCGTCCCCGGCTCCAGCCGCCCCACGCCCACGTAGTCCAGGAAGAAGAGCGGACGCGCGCCCTGCACCAGGACGTCGTTGACGCAGTGGTTGACCAGGTCCTCGCCCACAGTGTCGTGCCGGCCGGCGAGGAAGGCCACCTTCAGCTTGGTCCCCACGCCGTCGGTGCTCGCCACCAGCACCGGGCGGCGCACGTCGCCGGGGACGCGGTACAGCCCGCCGAACGAGCCCAGCTCCGAGAGGGTGTCCGGGGTGGCGGTGGAGCGCACCAGCTCCGCGACGCCGCGCATGGCGCGGTGCGCGGCGTCGATGTCTACGCCGGCCTCCCGGTACGACAGGCCCGGCTCAGACACCGGCGCCGGCCTCCAGGGGGAGCTCGAACATGGTCATCTCGCGGAAGTGCCGGACCCGCTCCTCGACCTCGTCCAGGCTCAGCTCCCTGAGGCGCTCCACCGAGAAGCGCTCGCAGGCGTAGGAGCCCGTCACCGAGCCGTAGACCACGGCGCGGCGCAGGTCGCCGTCGTCGCTGCGGCCGCACTGCGCCAGGTGCCCCATGAAGCCGCCGGCGAAGGCGTCGCCCGCGCCGGTGGGGTCGAACACCTCCTCCAGCGGGTAGCCGGGGGCGAAGAAGACCGAGTTGGGAGTGAAGAGCATCGCCCCGTGCTCGCCCTTCTTGATGATGAGGTAGCGCGGCCCCTGCGACTGGATGAAGCGGGCGGCGCGGGCCAGGTTGTGGTCGCCGGAGAGCTGGCGGGCCTCCGCGTCGTTGACGAGCAGCAGGTCCACCCGCCTGAGCAGCTCCAGCAGGCGGTCGCGCTTGATGTCGATCCACAGGTTCATGGTGTCGCAGGCCACGAACTTCGGGCTGCGCACCTGGTCGAGCACCCCGAGCTGCAGTTCGGGGTCGATGTTCCCCAGGAACACCCACTCGGCGTCGCGGAACTCCGCGGGGATCTTGGGCGCGAAGTCGGCGAAGACGCCCAGGCGGGTCTCCAGCGTCTCGCGGCTGTTCAGGTCGTAGCTGTACACGCCGGACCAGCGGAAGCTCTCCCCCGCCGCCCGCTCCAGGCCGCTGAGGTCCACCCCGCGCTCGGAGAGGAAGCCGAGCGCCTCGGTCGGGTAGTCGTCGCCGACCACGCCCACCAGCTGCACGGGGCAGAAGAGCGACGCCGCGGCGGCGAAGAAGGTCGCGGAGCCGCCCAGGGCATCGTCCGCGCGGCCGAACGGGGTCTCGACGGTGTCGAGCGCGACGCTGCCGACTACGAGAAGGGACATCGTGGGGTCAGGATTCGGGGGACTGGAGGACCACTTCGGGACCTTCGGACGCGGCGTCGGCCTCGGCGCGCTCCATCCGCTCGGGGGCGGTGATCCCCAGCAGCGCGAGGCCGTTGCGGAGCACCACCTGGATTGCGCGGGCCAGGACCAGGCGGGCGCGGGAAAGCTCCTCTCCCACGCCCAGGACGCGCAGCTGCGGGTCGCGGTTCCCAGCGTGGTACCAGGAGTTCACGGCGCCCGCCACCTCCTCCAGGTACTCGGTGACCGCGTGCGGGGCGTGCGCCTCGGCGGCCGCGTCCACCGTCTCGGGGAAGCGGAGCAGCAGCTTGACCAGCTCGGTCTCGGAGGGGTGGACGAGGAGCGCCAGGTCGGCGCCCTCCGCCGACACCGCGGCCCCGTCCACGCCGGCGCGGCGGAAGATGGCGGCCATGCGGGCGTGGGCGTACTGGACCTTGTAGACCGGGTTGCGGTCCGACTGCTCCAGCGCCAGGTCCAGGTCGAAGGTGAGCTGCGACTCCGGGCGGCGCATCAGGAAGAAGTAGCGGGTCACGTCCACCCCCACCTCCTCGAACAGGTCGCGCAGGGTGACGTAGTCGCCGGCTCGCTTGGAGAACTTGACGTCCTCTCCGCCCCGCATCACCAGCACCATCTGGTGCAGCACGTACTCCGGGTACCCGGCCGGGAGCCCCAGCGCCTGGAGCCCGGCCCGCACGCGCGCGA
Organism: Longimicrobiaceae bacterium; assembly: GCA_036259415.1. GTDB lineage: Bacteria > Gemmatimonadota > Gemmatimonadetes > Longimicrobiales > Longimicrobiaceae > JAFAYN01. Next base: position 9,260 of record DATABU010000110.1, on the reverse strand, counting down.
CGGTGCCGTGGTGGTCGGCGCCCTGCACGTTGATGGCCCGGTGGAAGCCGCGCTCCCACTTGCCGACGTGGTAGGCGACGTCGGGGAGGAAGTAGGTGGGATGGCCGGTGCTCTTGACCATCACCCTGTCCTTGTCGTCTCCGAACTCCGTGGTGCGCAGCCAGAGCGCCCCGTCCTTCTCGTAGACCAGGCCGGTGCCGCGCAGGCGGGAGATGGTCTCCTCCACCCTGCCGCCGGTGTAGAGCGACGACTCCAGGAAGTACTCGTCGAAGTGGACGCGGAAGTCGTCCAGGTCGCGGTTCTGCTCCTCCCGCAGGACGCGCACGGCGAACACGCGCATGGCGTCCAGCGCCTCGTCCCCCGCGTCGCCGCGCCAGCGGTCGCCCTGCTCGGCGGCGACCTGCGCGGCGATCTCGCGGACGTAGCCGCCGTGATAGCCGTCGTCGGGGAACTCGACGGCCTCGCCCAGGTGCTGCTGGTAGCGGGCCCAGACGCTGCGCGCGAGCCGCATGATCTGCTCGCCGGCGTCGTTGTAGTAGTACTCGCGGTGCACCTTCCACCCGGCCCACGCCAGCAGCTCGGCGACGGCGTCGCCGAGCGCGGCCTGGCGCCCGTGGCCGATGTGCAGCGGCCCGGTGGGGTTCGCGGAGACGAACTCGACGTTGACCGGCCGCCCCGCGCCCGCCTGGGACCGCCCGTAGTCGCCGTCCCCGGCGACGATCCCGGCCAAGCCGCGGTACAGGTAGTCCCCCGAGAGGCGGAAGTTGATGAAGCCGGGCCCCGCCACCTCGGTGGCGCTCACCCCGGCCGCCTCCCGGTCGATGCGCCCGACGATCTCCTCCGCGATCTGGCGCGGCGGACGGCCCAGCGGCCTGGCCAGCGTCAGCGCGACGTTGCTGGCCCAGTCACCGTGCTCGGGGTTGCGGGGGCGGTCGAGGCCGACCTCCGCGTCCTCCACGCCCATCCCCGACAGGACCCGGGCGATCTCGCGGCGGAGCTTCTCGACCGGCATCTACTCGCCCGCGCTGCTCGACTGGTTGGACGACGATCCGCCCCCGGAGGACTTGCCCTCGGAGGAGGTGGAGGAAGGCTTCGACTCGGGCGCCTTGGAGCCGCCGCCCTCGGAGGAGGCGGCCTTCTTGTAGCTGTCGCTGCGGTAGTCCGTGATGTAGAAGCCGGATCCCTTGAACAGGAGCCCGGCGCCCGCGGAGAGCTTGCGCTCGGAGGCCGCTCCGCAGCCGGGGCACTCGGCCCCCGGCTCGTCGGACATCCGCTGGAACTTCTCGAACTCGTTCCCGCAGGACGGACAGCGGTATTCGTACGTAGGCATACGTCGCGTGTGCTACGGATCTCGTTGGCTGCTGAATTCTGGTGGCAAACCCGCGTAAAATAACCGGGCGCTCCGAATGGGGCAACGCCGTACGGGCCCCCCGGCGCTCAGCGGATCACGGACTCCGGCTCCTCCTCGTCCGGGCTCTCCCGCTCCCGGTCGCGCGCGTCTCGCGGCGGCCGGCCGAAGGCGTAGGAGAGGCTCAGCACCGCGCTGCGGGCGCGCCAGCTGCTCCGCCCCACCTGCACGTGCGTGGGGTCGCGGGTCTCGAACGAGGAGCGGGCGAGGTCGAACGGGTCGGTGACCATCAGGCTCAGCGAGGCCCTCCCGTCCCGGAGCTGCTGCCGCACCCCGAAGTGCGTCATCAGCCGCGACCCGATGCGCCCCTGCGGCACGTCGCGGGGCGGCGTGTAGAAGAACATCCCCTGCGCGCTCAGCGAGCCGCCGAGGCGGGCGGAGAGGTTGCCCCGCGCCGACCAGCGGAACGCCGCGCCCGAGTAGTCCACGGACAGGTTGCTCGCGTCCCGCACCTCGCGGTGCCCGCTGACGCTCGCGTACCCGCTCCATCCGCCGGTGGGGCGGAGCGATGCGGTGAGCGAGGCGCCGTACGCGTCGGTGGAGGCCAGGCTCTCCCAGGTGAGCGTGGAGACGCCGGCCGCGCTCACCGTGCGGATCTGCGTCCACTCGTTCTCGGTGCGGCGGTAGTACGGGGAGAAGCGCAGCGAGCCGGCCTGCCCCGCCCAGCTCGTCTCCAGGCTGAGAGACTGGGTGTACTGCGGCTCGATGTCCGGGTTGCCGACGCGCCGGTTGAGGGGGTCGGACGACCGGTCCGTCGGGTCGAGGACCCGCGGCGAGGGCCGGCGGATGCGCCGGGTGTACGACAGCCGCGCCTGCTTCCCGCCGCCGAGCTCGTACGTGAGGTTGGCGCTGGGGAAGAGGCTCCCGTACTCCTTCTCGAAGACCTCGCCGGTGCCGGGGAGCCCGAACCGGCTCCGGGCCAGCTCCGCGCGCGCGCCGGCCTGCACGCCCAGCCGGCCGAAGCGGCGGGTGGCGATCAGGTACGCGGCGTGGGAGGTCTCCCGGTGCGTGTAGCCGGTGCTGCGCGCCGCCACGGGCGCGGAGCCGGGCGCGCCCGCGAAGGTCTCCACCCGCCGGTCGTCGTCCTCCTCCTCGCGCTCGCCGCGGTACCCCGCCTGCAGCTGCCCGCGCTCGCCCCAGGGGCGAACGTAGTCCAGCTCCGCCGTCAGCTCCCGCTCGTCCCCGTAGGTGGCGTCGCGGACCAGTTCCTCCGGCAGGCCGATGTCGCCGCCGTCGGGGGCCAGCTGCAGCCGCCGGGCGAGCTCGAGGTCGTCGTCGGTCCCGTCCTCGAAGCGCAGCTCCGCGGTGAGCTCGTGGCTCCGCGGGGCCAGCTCGTGTCGGAAGCCGACGGACAGGTCGGTGTCCAGCCGCTCCGACTCGCGCTCGGTGAGGCGGTCGTAGCGGTCGGCGGGGTCGCCGGCCGCGGCGCTCAGGGTGTAGGCGGCGACGCCCTCCGCGTCCGAGCCGGAGCCGTAGAACCCGACTTCGGACCAGAGGGTGGACCGCTCGCTCACCCTGAGCTCCGCGGTGAGGTCCACGCTGCCGGAGAGCCCGTCGCGCTCCGACCGGGCGTCCTGCACCAGCTCGGTGACCGGGTCGGCCAGCAGGTTGCGGCGCAGGTCGTAACTCGTCTCGCTCCTGCGGGAGAGCCGGAGGAAGGTGCCGCCGAACAGGGTGAGAGGACCGCGCTGGTAGGCCAGGCGGCCGCCGCCGCCCACGTCGCCGCGGGTGCTGCCGTTGGCGAACAGGCTCCCGCTGAGCCCCAGGTCCACGTTCTCCTTGAGCACCACGTTCACGATGCCGCCCCCGCCCTCGGCCTCGAACCGCGCGGAGGGGTTGGCGATCACCTCCACCCGCTCGATGCGCTCGGCGGGGAACTGCTGCAGGAACTGCTGGAGCGCCTCGCCCTCCATGGGCGCCGGGCGTCCGTTCAGGTAGATGCGCGCGGCGGTGCCCCGGAGCGACACCGCGCCGTCCACGTCCACCTCCAGCTCCGGCACGCTCCGCAGCACGTCGGTGGCGGTACCGCCGGAGGCCACGGGCATGTCGCGGGTGCTGTAGGCCGTGCGGTCCGGCGCGATCTCCACCGCGGACCGCTCCACCTCCACCTCGATCCCCTCCAGCGCGAACACGCTCGGCTCCAGCGCGATGAGCCCCAGGTCGGCGACCGGCGCGGCGCGCGCGACCGCGACCCCGGTACGTGCGACCGGCGCGTAGCCCGGGAGCGTCACCTGGACGGCCCAGCTGCCGACCGGGACGCCCGTCACCCGGAAGCGGCCGCCCTCGTCGGTGGAAGCGCTCCCGACCTGGGCGGAGTCGGGCGCGCCGCGCACCGCCACCACAGCGCCCGCCAGTGGCGTCCCGCTCCCCTCCGCCACGACGATCCCACGGATCTCGCCCGGCGCACTCGGGGCACCCTGCGCCCACGCCGGTGTGAACGTCAGCGCCAGCGCGAGCAGCGCGGGGAGCAGGTACGTCGACAGGGAAGTCACCGAAACGGCTGTACGGGCCATGATCCTCCAGAATCCTCCGGGATGTGGGTCGGGAGGTCCCGGAGCCTGCAAGTCCTTTTCCAGCCGCGACAGAGGAGCGCCGCGGCCGAGCCTTCCGGACGTGAAGATCCCCCGGATGGTCCCGGAATCGAGACCGCCCGGGGGAGCCCCCGGACCCTGATGGCCGGCCGGAGCGCTACGCCGGACGGTGCACGCCCCACTCCGCCCGGAGCGCGTCGCTGATCTCGCCCAGGGTGCAGTCGGCCTTCACCGCGTCGATGACGCGCGGCATCAGGTTCTCGGTGCCGCCGGCCGCGGAGCGGACCGCCTCCAGCCGCGCCCGCACCTCTGCGTCCGAGCGGCCCGACTTGATCGCGGCGAGCTGCGCCCGCTGCGAGCGCTCCAGCGCCGAGAAGTCCGGCTGCGCCAGGTCGACGGGCTCCTCCTCCGTCTGGAAGCGGTTGACGCCGACGATGGTCCGCTCGCCCTCTTCCACCGCCACCTGGTGCGCGTAGGCCGCGCGGTGGATCTCCTCCTGCATGTAGGCGATGGCGTTCGCGGCGCCCCCCATGCCGTCGATCTTCTCCAGGTACTCGCGCGCCTTCTCCTCCACCGCCGTGGTGAGCGACTCCACGAAGTACGAGCCGGCCAGCGGGTCCACGGTGTCGCCGACGCCCGACTCGTAGGCGAGGACCTGCTGCGTCCGGAGCGCCAGCGTGGCCGCCTGCGCGGTGGGGAGCGACAGCGCCTCGTCGTAGCCGTTGGTGTGCAGCGACTGCGTCCCGCCGAGCACCGCCGCGAGCGCCTGCACCGTCACCCGCACCACGTTGTTCAGCGGCTGCTGCGCCTGGAGCGTCACCCCGCCGGTCTGCGTGTGGAAGCGCAGCTTGCCCGACTCGTCCGACGCGCCGAAGCGCTCGCGCATCAGCCGCGCCCAGAGGCGGCGGGCGGCTCGGAACTTGGCGACCTCCTCGAACAGGTCGTTGTGCGAGGCGAAGAAGAAGGAGAGGCGCGGCGCGAAGCGGTCGATCTCCAGCCCGGCGCCGAGGGCCCGCTCCACGTACTCCACCGCGTCGGCGAAGGTGAAGGCGATCTCCTGCGCGGCCGTGGCCCCCGCCTCGCGTATGTGGTAGCCGGAGATGGAGATGGTGTTCCAGCGGGGCACCTCCGCGTTGCAGAAGGCGAAGATGTCGGTGATGAAGCGAAGGCTGGGCTCCGGCGGGTAGATGTAGGTCCCCCGGGCGATGTACTCCTTGAGGATGTCGTTCTGGACGGTCCCCGACAGCTTCGCGCGCGGGATCCCCCGCTCGTCCGCCACCGCCACGTAGAGCGCCAGGAGGATCCCGGCCGTGGCGTTGATGGTCATGGAGGTGGAGACGCGGTCCAGCGGGATCCCGTCCAGCAGCTTCCGCATGTCCGCCAGCGTGTCGATCGCCACGCCCACGCGTCCCACCTCGCCCTGCGCCATGGCGTGGTCGGAGTCGTACCCCATCTGCGTCGGCAGGTCGAACGCGGTGGAGAGCCCGGTCTGCCCGGCCTCCAGCAGGAGCTTGAAGCGCTCGTTGGTCTCTTCCGCCGTGCCGAAGCCCGCGTACTGGCGCATGGTCCAGAAGCGCCCGCGGTACATGGTGGGCTGGATGCCGCGGGTGAACGGGTACTCGCCTGGGTAGCCCAGGTCGCGGTCGTACTCGAGCCCCCCGGCGTCCTCTGGGGTGTAGAGCCGCTCCACCTCCACGCCGCTGGTGCTCTCGAACCGCTCGCGGCGCTCGGGGTGCTTCGCCAGCACGGGGGCGACGGCGCGCTCCGACCACGCCGCCTTGCCGTTCTCCGCGGGCGCCGCCGTGCCGGAGTCCTCGCCGAGGTTGGGAACCACCTGCGTGTCGCTCATCTCGATAGACCGTGCGAAAGTGCTCGATTGCCCCTGCCTGCCGGATCGCGCGCAAAGATAACGCCGATGGACGCGCGGGGCATCCGTCGGCGCTGCCCGGCGGCCGGCCGGGCGGGGATCAGTTCAGCCCTCCGATGTCGCGGGCGGCACGCTCCGGGATCTCCTCCCGGGGACCCCTCACGCCGGCGCGTCGAGATACACGGGGTTCGGGGGCAGGCAGTGTCCGGTGCCGAAGAAGGAATCGATCTGTCTTTCGCAGAGCCTGCGCTGATCGGCTCCGGCCGCCGCGGCGCGGTGCCAGGAGACGATCCAGGAGAGAGTCGTCTCGAGGGAAAGCTCGCACTTCCACCCGAGCCTCGCGTGCGCCTTGGAACAATCGAGTTGCAGAAGACAATCCTCGTGCGGCTTCGCGGCGGTGACGACTTCCCAGCTCGCCTCCCTCCCCCACAGTGCGCCCAGCATCTCGACGATCGCGATCACGGGCTGCGGATCGCGGCGATGAGGCCCGAAGTTCCACGCCTCACAGGCGGTGCGGTCGTTCTCGTACAGGCGCTCCGCGAGCGTGAGATAGCCACTCAGCGGGTCCAGCACGTGCTGCCACGGACGGGTCGCGCCCGGGTTGCGGACGCTCACCGGCCGGCCGGCGAGCAGGGCGCGGATCATGTCGGGGATGAGCCGGTCCTCGGACCAGTCACCACCCCCGATCACGTTGCCCGCCCGTGCGGTCGCGACGCAGGGACCCTCCTCCCCCGAGAAGAAGGAGCGGGTGTAGGCGGTCGCGACCAGCTCTGCGCAAGCCTTGCTGGCGGAATACGGGTCCGAGCCGCCGAGGCGCTCGACCTCGCGGTAGCCCCAGACCCACTCCCGGTTCTCGTAGCACTTGTCGCTGGTGACGATCACGACGGCGGCAACCGACGGAGTGTGCCGAACGGCCTCGAGCACGCTGGCGGTACCCATCACGTTCGTGCTGAACGTCTCGATCGGGTCGCGGTACGATCGTCGGACGATCGGCTGTCCGGCGAGGTGCAGCACGATCTCCGGGCGCTGTTCCCGCAGGCAGCGGCGAAGCGACTCGAGGTCCCTCACGTCGCCAAGCATCGAGGCCATCCCCTCCGCGACCCGGGCACCCTCGAAGAGGCTGGGCACCGTGGACGGTGGATGCGCGTATCCCGCCACCTCCGCGCCGAACCGCTGGAGGCACAGGGACAGCCAGCTCCCCTTGAAGCCCGTGTGGCCGGTGACGAGGACGCGCTTACCACTCCAGAAGTCAGGTCGCATCGGCAGGCTCCAGGCAGAGGGGTTCCGCGGAAACAGACGGAATATCTGCCGGACCTCAAGACCGATGCCAGGTTCCGCGGGGTCAGGACTCCGCCGCCGGGACGCGGCGCCACGTGGCTGCGGACCGGATGGGCCGGGCTCGCGAGGGGCGTCCCGGCACCTCACCTGTGGCGCGCGGCGCCGATGGCCCGGCCGGGCAGGTCGTACACGCTCTCGATGAGAAAGCCGGCGGATCTCGTCGATCCACCGGCCTTGGGGTCGGGCTCCTCTGCCGGCGCGGCGCGGCCTCCGCCGTCGCCGCCATTCCCGTCTCCGCCCACGACGCTGGTGAATGCGGGCTGCGTGCCGCCTACTCGAGCACGATCAGCGTCGCCCCCTTCTCCACCGTCTGCCCGGCCTCCACCTCGATGCGGGCGACCACGCCGTCGGCGGGGGCCTTGAGCTCGTTCTCCATCTTCATCGCCTCGACGATCACCACCCCCTGCCCCGCCCGCACCTGCTGCCCGACCACCACCTCCACCCGCACCACCAGCCCGGGCATGGGAGCGTCGACGCTCTTCTCGGTGTCGGCCTCGGCGCCGCCGGTCATCTCGCGGATGGCGCGGGTGCGCTCGTCCACCGCCTCGGCGGCGAGGCGGGTCCCCTCCATCGTGATCTCCCAGCGCCCGCGCTTCTCCCCCGCGTGCGCGACGAAGGGGTGGGAGCGGCCGTCCACCAGCAGGGTGCGGACGGGCGTCCCGGGGAGGGCGGCCAGCTCGGCGTGCACCGGCGTGCCGTCCACGACGGGGTCGGGGCCGGTCAGGTCGACCTCGACCACGCGGCCGGCGATGGTGACGAAGTAGCGCATCTGGACGATTCAGGGCGTCTGGGTAGACAGCACGACGACGGTCTCCACGTGCGCCGTCTGCGGGAACAGGTCGAACGAGCGCAGGCTCCGCATCGCGAAGCGCGGGCCCAGGCGCTTCAGGTCGCGGGCCAGCGTCGCGGGGTTGCACGAGACGTAGACGATCCGCTCCGGCGGCGAGGCGGAGAGCGCTTCCGCGACCTCGGCGGCGATCCCGGCGCGCGGCGGGTTGAGGATCACCAGGTCGGCCGGGAGGCGGCCCGGAAGCAGCGTCTCCACCGGCCCCTCATCGAAGGCCGCGCCCTCCGGCGCCCCGCGTCGCGCCTCCGCGACGGCCTCGGGGTCCAGCTCGATCCCCACGACCGAGGCCCCCGCGCGGGCCAGGCGCCGCGCGTGCAGCCCGACGCCGCAGTAGGCGTCCACCACCCTCAGCCCGGCCGGGTCGCCGATCCGCTCCACGACGTGGGCCTCCAGGAGCGCGGCGGCCCCGCGGTTCACCTGGAGGAAGGCGGCGCCGCTCAGCTCCACCGTCTCGTCGCCCCAGGTCTCCGGGAGACCGGGCGCGCCCGCGACCAGCGACGGCGGCGCCTCGCCGGGCCGGTGCCAGACGGCCGCCAGCCCGGGGACGGCGTCCAGGAGCTCCTGCGGCCGCCCCGGCGAGTAGCCGCCCTCCACCAGCAGCGAGACCTCGCCCGTGGCGCTCGCCCGCAGCGTGAGCCGGAGCTGGTCGCCGGAGGGGAGGCGAAAGGCGTCGCGTCCCCACGCCGCGCGGATCGCGTCCCACGCCCGGGCGATGGGCTCCTCCGGCAGGAGACAGCGCCCGTCCAGGTCCACGATGCGGTCGGGGTCGCCCAGCGCGTGGACGCCGGCGGCCACGCCGCCGCGCCCGGTCCGCCGCAGGGCGAACGACACGCGGTTGCGGTAGCGGTGCTCGGAGGGCGAAGGCACCACCTCCGGAGGCTCCGTCGGCACCCCGCCGATGCGGGTCAGGGCGTCGGAGACGATCCGGGCCTTGGCGCGCAGCTGCGCCGGGTAGGTCAGGTGCTCCAGCGTGCACCCGCCGCACTCGCCATAGAACGGGCACGGCGCCTCCCGCCGCTCGGGCGAGGGCTCCAGCACGCGCAGCAGCCTGCCGCGCGCCCAGCGATCGCGCCGCTCGGTCAGCTCCACCTCGGCCAGGTCGCCGGGGGCGGTGCGGTGCACGAAGACCACGCGCCCGTCCGCGAGCCGCCCCACCCCCTCGCCGCCCGCGGCGATGGAGTCGATGCGCACCTGCACCGGCGGCCGGCGGCGCTGCTCCCCGCCCGGGCGCCGCCCCCGGCCTCCCGCCCCTCCCCGGCCCGGCCTGCG
>DATABU010000109.1:0-13607 GCA_036259415.1 Longimicrobiaceae bacterium | reverse complement strand
GCAACGGCCCCCGACTTGCGCCGCCGGGCGAGGCGCCGTTATTCATGCGCCCCGCGGCCGCACGGGCCGCCGCAACCCCAGCCAGGTGCAGCACGTTGATCTGCTTGCGAACGCCCGCCGAGATCGAGGTCATGGCGGAGGCCGGCCGGCTCCTCACCGAGGTGATGGGCGAGATGGAGGCGGCGGTCCGCCCCGGCGCCACGGCCCGGGAGCTGGACCACATCGCCCACGAGGGGATCGTGTCGCGCGGCGCCAAGCCCGCGCAGCTCGGCTACCAGGGGTACCCCGCCACCATCTGCCTCTCCCGTAACGAGGTGGTGGTGCACGGGATCCCCGACTCGGTCCCCTTCCGCGAGGGTGACGTCGTGACCGCCGACTTCGCCCTCATCCACCGCGGCTACTACGCCGACATGGCCCGCACCTTCATGGTGGGCCGGGTCAGCGACGAGGCCCGCCACCTGGTGCAGACCACCGAGGAGGCGTTCTGGAAGGGGCTGGCCGAGGCGCAGCCCGGCCGCCGCCTGGGCGACGTGTCCGCCGCCGTGCAGCGCCACATCGAGGGGCAGGGGCTCTGGGTGGTGCGGGAGTTCGTGGGGCACGGGATCGGGACCTCGTTCCACGAGGACCCGCAGGTCCCCAACTACGGCAAGGCGGGGCGCGGGCCGCAGCTCCGCCCCGGGATGACCTTCGCGCTGGAGCCCATGGCCTCGCTCCGGGCGGGGAACGCCTCCTTCCTCAAGGACGGCTGGACGGCCACCATGGGCCAGGGGAACCTGGCCGCGCAGTACGAGAACACCATCGCCATCACCGAGTCCGGCCCCCGCCTGCTCACGGGCAGCCTCACCCCGGCCGCCTCCGGCGCGGCCTGAGCCTGGGGCCGCGACTTCGCCCCCTTGACGCATCGCCGCGAAGCGTTATCTTAGTAGTAAGATTTATCGGAGGCGACGAGATGAGCAACGGGGACCGCAACGAAGAACAGGCGCTCGCGCTCAAGCTCTGGGTGGTGCTCTCGCGGGCCCACGCGGCCATTGAGGCGCACGCGGCCGCGCAGGTGTCGCGGCACGGGCTGACGCTGGCGGAGTTCGCCATCCTGGAGGCGCTCTTCCACCGCGGGCCCATGCTGCTGGGCGAGGTGCAGCGGCGCATCCTGGTCTCCAGCGGCGGCATCACCTACCTGGTGGACCGGCTGGAGCGGAAGGGGCTCGTGGAGCGGCGCGACTGCCCCGAGGACCGCCGGGCGCGCTACGCCGCGCTCACCGCCGGTGGCGAGGCGCTCATCTCCGAGATCTTCCCCGAGCACGCCCGGTACCTGGAGCACGCGCTCGGGGGGCTGGACGCCGCGGGCAAGGAGGAGGCCGTCCGCCTGCTGCGCGGCCTGGGCCTCCACGCGGCCGAGACCACGCCGCTCGCGTCCGGCGCGGAGTGACTTCCGCGCGCCCATAAATCTCAGCGCAGAGAATAACACATCTGAACATCCCGCCGGAGCGCGGCCCCCGGGCCGGCGGGATCCTCGGGAGGGGCCAGGAACACGAGGAGAAGACGATGGCGACCACGGAGAGCACCGCGAGCACGGCCGGCACCGCGACCTGGAACATCGACCCGACGCACTCGCTGGTGGAGTTCTCGGCGAAGCACATGATGATCACCACCGTGAAGGGCCGGTTCGGCGACGTCACGGGGACCATCGCGATCGACGAGGCCGCCCCCGACCGCTCGGCGGTGGAGGTGGTGATCGGCGCCGCGAGCATCGACACCCGCACGGAGCAGCGCGACGCGCACCTCCGCTCGGCCGACTTCCTGGACGTGGAGGCGCACCCGACCCTCACCTTCCGGAGCCGCCGCATCGAGGGCGCCGCGAACCGCGAGGGCGACGGGTTCCGCGTGGTGGGCGACCTCACCATCCGCGGCGTGACCCGCGAGGTGACGCTGGACGCCACCTACGACGGCCGCGGCACCGACCCCTGGGGCGGCGAGCGCGTGAGCTTCAGCGCCCGCACCCGGATCGACCGCCGCGACTTCGGCCTCACCTGGAACCAGGCCCTGGAGACCGGCGGTATCCTGGTGAGCAACGACGTGAAGATCGAGATCGAGGTGCAGGCGGTGCGCGCGTAGGGGCCCGGAGACCCCCTCCCCCCGGCCCCCTCCCCGCAAGGGGGAGGGGGAGAACTGCGGGACAGGTGCTCTCCGCGCCAAAGCCCGCGTGAGGGATGCGAGCGCGAAGCGGCGAGACCCGGGGGCAGTTTCCCGGGACTCGCCTCCGTTGGGCACAGTTGTATCGTGCCCTACGGAGCCGCAGCCCGACCCGAGCGCCAGCGAGGGGCACGCCCAGTTCATGCAGTTGCAGCCCAAGAAGCAACCCCAGGAGGCGGCCATGCCCGAGCTGAAGACGCAGGGTTTCCACCACGTGACCATGGTGTCGGCGGACGCGCGACGCACGCTGGAGTTCTACCGCGGCACCCTGGGCCTGGGGCTGGTGAAGAAGACCGTCGACTTCGACGACCCGGGGGCGTACCACCTGTACTTCGGGGACGCCACGGGCACGCCGGGCACCATCCTCACCTTCTTCGAGTGGCCGCGCGCGCAGCGCGGCGTGCCGGGGGTGGGCGGGGTGCACCACCTGGCGCTGGGGGTGGAGACGGAGGAGGCGCTGCTGAAGTGGAAGCGCCGGCTCACGGACCGCGGCGTGCACGTCAACGGCCCCTTCGACCGGACCTGGTTCAGCAGCCTGTACTTCACCGACCCGGACGGGCAGATCCTGGAGATCGCCACGCGCGGCCCCGGGTACGCGCTGGACGAGCCGGCGGACGCGCTGGGGACGCGAATCATCCGCCCCGACACCGAGCGGCTGGCCGGCCACCGCGACGAGGCCGCCATCCGCGCGCGCACCTGGCCGGAGCCGGTCCCCGCGATCACGCCGGAGATGGCGCTCTCGGGGATCCACCACGTCAGCGGGATCACCGACGACGTGGAGCGGGCGCACGACTTCTACGAGGGGGCGCTGGGGCTGCGCATCGTCAAGCGCACCTTCAACCAGGACGCGCCCACCATGCCGCACTGGTTCTGGGCGCGCTACGACGGGGAGCGGGTGGAGCCGCACAGCTCCATGACGCTGTTCGGCATCCCCAACGGGAAGCTCGCGCGCGGCGGCGCGGGGCAGACGCACCACCTGGCCTTCCGGGCCCGCGACGACGAGGAGCAGCGGGCCTGGCGGGAGCACCTGCTGGAGCTGGGGGCACAGGTCTCGCCGGTGATGGAGCGGACCTACTTCCGCAGCATCTACTTCCGCGCGCCGGACGGGCTGCTGCTGGAGATCGCCACCGACGGCCCGGGCTTCCGGGTGGACGAGGACGTGGCGGAGCTGGGGACGCACCTGCGGCTCCCCGCCTGGCTGGAGACCGAGCGCGGGGAGATCGAGGCCGGCCTCGCGCCGCTGAGCTGAGGAGAGGAGGACGATGCTGCACTTCGAGAGCCGGATCCCGACCGACGCCCGCGACGGCGCTCCGCTGCTGGTGCTGCTGCACGGCCGGGGGAGCGACGAGCGCGACCTGATGGGGCTGGTCCCCCACCTCCCCCCGGGGCTGATCGTGGCGTCGCCGCGGGCGCCCCACGCGGGCGCCCCGTGGGGGTACGGCCCCGGCTGGGCGTGGTACCGCTACCTGGGCGCGAACCGCCCCGAGCCGGAGAGCTTCGAGGCCAGCCAGCGCGCGCTGGGCGACTTCCTCCGCGAGCTCCCCGGCCGACTCCCGGTGAAGCCGGGGCCGCTCACGCTGGGCGGCTTCTCGCAGGGCGGCACCATGAGCCTGGCGCACGCGCTGCGCGAGCCGGGCGCCATCCCGGGGGTGCTGGTCTTCAGCGGCTTCCTGGCCGACCACCCCTCGGTGGCGGCCACGCCGGAGACGGTGCGCGGCACCCGCTTCTTCTGGGGCCACGGCACCGAGGATCCCGCCATCCACTGGGACTTCGCGCGCGAGGGCCGCGCCGAGCTCCGCGCCGCCGGCGCCGACCTGGAGGCCCGCGACTACCGCATCGGCCACTGGATCGACCCGCAGGAGCTGGCCGACGCCGTGGAGTGGGCCGGCTGGGAGGCCGCCGAAGTCGAGTAGCAACGCCGAGGCGACCGTTCAATTCGTGCCACTTGACGATGCAGCCCTGACGTCTTAAACTGGTCGAACAGCGACGAACGGGCTTCGCGGAGGCCCCTTCCCCGGCACAGCGCCGGAGTGGAGGGGCCTTTCTGCGTCCCCGAACGACGGCTTCACCTCGGAGACCTGGCCGACTCAGGCCTCGACCGGCACAGCGCCGGGCGGGGCCTTTTTCCGTTCGCGGAACGCGGCCCCGACCACCGGCACAGGAGTCCTGGAGCGGTTCGACGGCGCACCCGAGACGAGCGCACACCCCCAGGGCCCACGCAGAGCGGAACTCCCGCCGCGCCGCATGCACTCCCGCAGGCGGATGGGTGGCGGGCGGCCCCAGCGGAGGATCGGGACGAACCATGGCGGATGCACACACCTTCACCGACGGCTTCGATGGCACCAGCCTGGACTCCAGCAAGTGGGACTGGTGGGGGCCCGTTTCCCAGTCCAACGGCCGCATCTGGATGCAGCCGCTGGCGAACGGGTCGGACAACTGGACGGGGATGAGCTCGGACGACAAGTACGACCTGACCGACTCCCACGTGACGGTCGAGCTCGTGCAGGCGCTGTACGGGAGGGGGATAGCCTACTTCGACCTGTTCAAGGACGGCGACAACTGGATCGAGATCGCCGTCGAGGAAGGACTGATCCTGGTGGTGAAGGAGGTGGGCGGGGTCGAGACGACGCTCAGCGACGCGCCGTACGACCCGGTCGCCCACCGCTTCCTGCGTCTGCGGCACCGCTCGGCGGTGGGGCAGGTCTTCTGGGAGGCGTCGCCCGACGGGAAGCACTGGACCACCCTGTACGCCGAAGCGGCCCCGTTCGCCGTGACCAACGTGGGGGTGGAGCTGGGCGTCGGAGTCGACTCGCCGGACGTGGCGGTCTTCGACAACCTCAACATGGCGGACACCGGCCGCTCGCGCCGGGTGGAGGAGCGGCGCCTCTCCGCGCTCGCGGTGCGCGAGGAGGCCGCCGGGCTGGCCGCTTCGCGCGCGCACGCCGAGCACTTCAACAACAACGACGAGGTCCGCCTCCCGCGCTACATCGGCAACTACTCGAAGAGCCTGGCGCACGACAGCGTCGGCGACCCCGACCCCGTCTCCTACGGCTCGCTGCTGCGCGCCCTGCAGAGCCAGGACCCCGGCGACTTCGAGGAGATCATCCTCGGCCGGACCGACGCCAAGCCGCTGACCAATCCGCAGGCGGGGCTCGCCTTCGACCTGGAGGGCCCGGACGCCCAGGAGCTCACCATGCCGCCGGCGCCCCGCTTCGACGGCGCGCAGCAGGCGCACGAGGCGGGTGAGCTGTACTGGATGGCCGTCGCCCGCGATGTGCCCTTCATCAACTACGGCTCCGACGCCCTCATCAGCGAGGCCGTCGGCTCGCTGAACAGCGAGTTCCCCAAGTACGGCGGGCCGTCCCCCGTGACGGTCCAGAACGTCTTCCGCGGGATCTACAAGGGAGAACGGGTGGGGCCGTACGTCTCGCAGTTCCTGCTCAAGGGGAACGCGGACCCGCGCAAGCCCGACGGCACCGGCCGCGACGCCAACGAGGGCTACGTCACCTACGGGATCCAGCGGATCGACCAGCGGCTCCTCGCCGTCAAGCCGGGGGTGGACTACCTCACCTCGTTCAGCGACTGGCTGGCCGTGCAGAACGGACGCGACGACCGCGGCAACGACCAGTTCGACGGCACCTACCGCTTCATCCGGAGCCTCCGCGACGGAGCCAACTACGTGCACTTCGACCAGGTGGTCAACGCCTTCTGGAACGCGGCGTTCATCCTGATGGCAGAGCCCACGGGGAACCAGCTATCCGGCGTGGGGGCGGGGCGGCCGCAGGTGGACCTGGAGTTCCCGCTCGACCAGGGCAACCCCTACGACCCGCCGGGGACCGCGCTGGACTCGCGCACGCAGGTGGGCTTCTGCACCTTCGGCCCCGAGCACCTCCTGCAGACGCTGATCGAGGTGGCGGGCCGCGCCTGCCGCGCGGTGTGGTGGCAGAAGTGGGGTGTGCACCGCCGGCTGCGCCCGGAGGAGTTCGGCGGGCGCGTCGACAACCAGCTCGCCGGGCGCCGCACCTACCCCATCGAGGCGAGCATCCTGAACTCCCTCAAGACGGGTGCGCTCGAACCGTACTACGGCAGCTCCAGCGTGCGCTTCCCCGGGTTCCTGCTCCCGCAGGCATACCCGGAGGGTGCGCCCACGCACCCGGCGTACGGGGCTGGGCACGCCACCATCTCCGGTGCGTGCGCCACCATCCTCAAGGCATTCTTCGACGAGAGCAAGACGATCGAGAACCCGGTGCAGGCCAGCGCCGACGGCACGGCCCTGGTGGCCTACACCGGCACGGACGCCACCCAGATGACCGTGGGCAGCGAGCTGAACAAGCTGTCCGCCAACATCTCCCTGTTCCGCAACGCCGCCGGCGTGCACTGGCGCACGGAGGACACCTTCTCGCGACCGCTGGGCGAGGCCATCGCCATCCGTCTGCTCCAGGAGCAGAGCCTCACCTTCAACGAGGACAACGCCTTCTTCCAGCTCACCCGCCTGGACGGCACCACGATCCGCATCTTCGACGGCTGCGTGGTGATCGTGGGCTGACGGTCCCCGACACGACGGCGCCCCCGCCGGAATCTCCCGGTGGGGGCGCCGTGCTACTCCCGCACTCCCGCGCTTCGCACGTCGGCACTCCGGGCGTAGCCCGTCCCTACTCCCGCTCCACGATCATCACGAACCCCATCGCTCCCGCCGCGCAGACGGAGATCATCCCGAACTGCCCCCCGCGGCGCTTCAGCTCGTTGAGCAGGGTGATGGTGACGCGGCCGCCGGTCGCGCCGAACGGGTGGCCGATGGCGATTGAGCCGCCCATCACGTTGATGCGGTCCTCCGGCGGCACGCCGATGGCCTTGTCGCGCCCCAGCCGCTCGCGGGCGATCTTGTCGGAGTCCCACCACTGCAGGTTGCTGAGCACCTGAGCCGCGAACGCCTCGTGGATCTCCAGCAGGTCTACGTCCTTCATGGAGAGCCCCGCGCGCTCCAGCGCCACCGGCGCCGCGTACACCGGCCCCTGGAGGAGCTGGTCGCCGGGGGCGAGCGAGGCGTAGGCGTACGAGCGGATGTAGCCCAGCGGCTCGTACCCCAGCGCCTTCGCCTTCTCCTCGCTCATCAGCAGCACCGCCGAGGCGCCGTCCGTGAGCGGCGAGGCGTTGCCGGCGGTGACCGTGCCGTACCTGCGGTCGAAGACGGGCTTCAGCGTGGAGAGCTTCTCCAGCGAGGTGTCCGCGCGGATCCCGTTGTCCTGCGCGACCACCTGCTCGTACTTCGGCGGGACGTACACCGGCACGATCTCGTCGGTGAGGCGCCCGTCCTCGGTGGCCGCGGCGGCCAGCTGGTGCGAGCGGAGCGCCCAGCGGTCCTGCTCCTCGCGCGAGATCCCGTTCTCCTGCGCCATCTTCTCCGCCGACTCGCCCATGGTGAGCCCGGTGGTGGGCTCGGCGATGGCGGGGGTGACGGGGGCCAGGTGCTTGGGGCGGATGGCCCGGAACGCCTGCACCCGCTCCGGGAGCGAGCGGGCCTTGGAGGCGCGCACAAGCGCGTTGCGCATCTCGGGGGAGAAGAGGATGGGGACGTCGGTGAGCGACTCCGCGCCCCCCGCCACCACCACGTCCGCGTGCCCCACCAGGATGTGCTCGGCGGCCGAGGTGATGGCCTGGTTGGACGAGGCGCACGCCCGGCCCACCGTGAACGCCGGCACCGAGGGCGGGAGCCCCGAGCCCAGCGTCACCTCCCGCGCAATGTTCGGCTCCTGGACCGACTGCACCACGGTGCCGTAGACCACGTGGTCCACCTCGGACGGGTCCAGGTCCGCCCGGGCGATCAGCTCGCGGACCGAAGCCTTCCCCAGCTCCACCGCGGAGAGGTCCCGGAAGACCGTACCCGACTTGGCGAACGGGGTACGGCACCCCTCCACGATGGCGACCCTGCGCCCCTTTCCGTTCATCTGGCGTGTCCTCCCGCTGGAGTGCGTCCGGCCCCGCCCGTGCATGCCGCGAGCCAAAGAAAGAGCGGGGCTCCAATGTTTCGCTGAGCCCCGCTCAATACAAGCCTCCGCCGCCCCTCAGTCCTCCCGGGCCTCCTCGGCGGGGTCCTCCAGGGGAAGCCCCAGGTCGCGCGGAGACTCCCTCCGGAGCGCCGGCGCGCGGTCGTTGCCGTACTCCCGCGGCTCGCGCCGGTAGGGCGGCGCGTCGTCGCCCCCATCGCGGGGCTCCCGGCGGATCCCGGAGTAGGAGCGCGGATCCCGCTCGATGAACTTGCGGATGGACTCGATGGGGATGAACTCGTCCGCCGCGTCCAGCAGCTCGTCGCTGGCGCGGTAGCGGGCGTTGCGGAACGCCTCCTCCGCCTGGGTGGAGACCACCGCCACCCGCACCCCGCGCTTCGCCACCGCGTCCACCAGCGGGACGAAGTCGCCGTCGCCGGAGACCAGGATGATGCGGTCCACCCGGTCGGCCAGGGTGAGCATGTCCACCGCCAGCTCCAGGTCCAGGTCGGCCTTCATCCGCGGCGGCCGGTCCGGGTCCTCCTCGTCCGGCGACATCACCCGCACCGGCTTGCGCACCACCCGGTAGCCGTTGCGGTTCAGGAAGCGCCAGAACGCCCGCTCCCCGTCGCGCTGCTGCTCCATCTCGCGCTGCCGCGTCTGCGGGTCCGGCGAGTTGGAGAGGCGCACGTAGCGCGCGATGGCCGAGTCCTCCCACTCCCCCGTGTAGAAGTACGCCCGCACCAGCACCGCGCCCTCGGCGAAGTGGCGCAGCAGCCTGGTGTAGTCCACCCGAAGCCCGAACGATTCGTACGTCGCGTAGCGGAAGTTCCAGCCGTCGATGAAGATGGCGACCCGCTGCCACGGTGCGCCGCCCGCGGGGCCGTGCGGTTGCATCACTGGATCCGTCCTCGGTCTGTGTCGTCCACGTCGGCGCCCGCGCGGCCCGGAGACCCCGGGCTACCTGCGTCGCCGGCCGCCGCGGGAGGGGGGAGCCGGCGCTCCGCCTCCTCCAGCGCGTTCCAGGCGAGCATCGCGCAGCGCACGCGCACGGGGAACTTGGCGACCCCGGCCAGCGCGCGCAAATCCCCCAGCGCGCGGTCCTTCGCCGCCTCGGGGTCGCCGTGCAGCATCTCCTTGAAGCGCGCGGTCAGAGCCTCCGCCTCGGCCAGGGGCTTTCCCGTCACCAGCTGCGCCATCATGGACGCCGACGCCTGCGAGATGGAGCAGCCCTGTCCGGCGAAGCGCACCTCCTCCACCGTACCCACGCGGACGCGGAGCTGGAGCACGATCTCGTCGCCGCAGGTGGGGTTGTTCAGCCGGACCTCCACGTCCGGGGACTCCATCTCGCCCCGGTGGCGCGGGCGGCGGTAGTGGTCCAGGATCAGCTCCTGGTAGAGGGCGTTCAGCGGAGGAGTGGAGTTGTCGGGCATCTTCGTCTTGGAACTGCTGGGGTTGGGCGCGCCCCTCGCTGGCGCTCGGGTCGGGCTGCGGCTCCGTAGGGCAGCAAACGACGCTGCCCAACGGAGGCGAGCCCCGCAAACTGCGCGGGTCTCGCCGCTTCGCGCTCGCATCCCTCACGCAGGCACCGAGTTGGGGCAGACGCCAGGAGCGCCCCCACCCGGCTCGCTTGGGCTCACAATCCTTGCCCCCTTGCCCCCCCAATTCCTGGGGGAGAGGCTTGGGCTCCGAACCGTCGTGGCCGCGGTGTGCTCCCCCTCTCCAAGCATTGTGAGAGGGGGCCGGGGGGGTGAGGGCGTGCCCCTCGACGACAGAGCCTGCCTCCTCCCGCCGTTCTCCCCCTCCCCCTTGCGGGGAGGGGCCGGGGGGAGGGGGTCCCCTCAGTAGCCGAACAGCGTCCGCGCGTGCTGGAGCGCGTCCACCAGGCGGTCCACGTCGGCGCGGGTGTTGTACAGGTAGAACGACGCCCGCGCGGTGGACGACACGCCCAGGCAGCGCATCAGCGGCTGCGCGCAGTGGTGGCCGGCGCGGATGGCGACGCCCTGCGCGTCCAGGATGGTCGCCAGGTCGTGCGGGTGCACGTCGGCCAGGGTGAACGAGACCACGCCGGAGCGCTCGGCCGGGTCGCGCGGGCCGTAGACGCGCAGGTCGGGGACCCCGGCCATGCGCTCCAGGGCGTACGCCAGCAGGGCGCGCTCGTGCGCGAGGATCGCCTCGCGGCCGACGCCGGCCAGGAAGTCCACGGCCGCGCCCATCCCCACCGCCCCGGCGATGTTCGGCGTCCCCGCCTCGAACCGGTTCGGGAGCGGCGCGTAGGTGCAGCGCTCCAGCTCCACCACGTCGATCATGTCGCCGCCGCCGTGGAAGGGCGGCATGGCCTCCAGGACCTCGCGCCGCCCCCACAGCCCGCCGATCCCCGTGGGGCCGCACATCTTGTGGCCGGAGAAGGCGTACAGGTCCGCCCCCAGGGAGGGGACGTCCACCGGGAGGTGCGGGGCGGACTGGGCGCCGTCCACCACCACCAGGGCGCCGAGGGCGCGGGCGCGCGCCGCGATCTCCCGCACCGGGTTCACCGTCCCCAGCGCGTTGGAGACGTGGCCGACGGACACCAGCTTCGTGCGCTCCGTCAGCAGGTCGTCCAGGGAGGAGAGGTCCAGCCGACCCTCCCCGTCGATGGGGATGAAGCGCAGGCGGGCGCCGGTCCGCCCCGCCAGGAGCTGCCAGGGGACCAGGTTGGAGTGGTGCTCCAGCACGGTCAGCAGGATCTCGTCGCCGGCGCGCAGGCTCGCCGTCCCCCAGGCCCAGGCCACCAGGTTCAGCGCCTCGGTGGTCCCGCGCGTCCAGACCAGCTCCGCCTCGTCCGCGATCCCCAGGAAGCGCGCCACCCGCACGCGGGCGCCCTCGTACGCCTCCGTGGCGCGGTTGGAGAGCTCGTGCAGCCCTCGGTGCACGTTGGCGTTGTCGCGGCGGTAGAACCGGGAGATCGCGTCGATCACCGCGAGCGGCTTCTGGGTGGAGGCGGCGTTGTCCAGGTACACCAGGGGGTGGCCGTTCACCTCCTGGTCCAGGATGGGGAACTCGGCCCGCACGCGCTCCACGTCGTAGGTGGTGGCGGGGAGGATTGCGGCGGCTGCGGTTGCGCTCATGGTCTGATCCCAAAGAAGAAGCGCGGAGCCCGGCCCGTCGGGGACGGGTCCGGCGGCTCCGCGCCTGGAAGTCTCACGCGGGCGGGGGCCCGGCGTCTACGCCGAGACGTCGACGTAGACCTCGCCGTCCTCGACCCTGCACGGATACACCGGGATCGGGCGGGTGGCCGGGAGGCACTTCGGCTCGCCGGTGCGGATGTCGAAGGCCGCGCCGTGCCACTCGCAGGTGATGGTGCACTCGTCCGTGTCCAGCTCCCCGTTGGAGAGGGGGAACTCGCGGTGGGAGCAGCGGTCCATGAAGGCGTAGACCTCCCCCTCCACGTTGGCCAGGCAGACCCTCACCCCCCCCGCCTCCGTCCCCACGACCTCCCCCTCCGGCACCTCGGCCAGCGAGGCGACCCTGACGAACGCCACGCTCAGACGCCCCGGGCGGCCAGCTTGGCCTCCACCGCGCGCACCAGCTCCGCGCGCACCTCGTCCAGCGGGAGCTGCTCCAGCACCTCGCCGAAGAAGCCGAACACCACCAGCCGGATCGCCTCCGTCTTGGGGATGCCGCGGCTCAGCAGGTAGAAGACCTCCTCCTCGTCCAGCTGCCCCACGGTGGCGGCGTGCGAGCAGCGCACGTCGTCTGCCTGGATCTCCAGGTTGGGGAGCGAGTCCGCGCGCGCCTCGCCGCTGAGCAGGAGGTTGCGGTTGGTCTGGTAGGCGTCGGTGCGCTGCGCCCCGGGGTGCACCCGGATCAGCCCGCGGAACACCGAGCGGCCGCGGTCGCGCAGCGCCCCCTTGAAGAGCAGGTTGCTGGACGCGTGCGGCGACACGTGGTCCTGCAGCGTCTCGTGGTCGAAGTGCTGAGCGCCGTCGGCGATGTACACGCCCAGCAGGTCGACGTGCGAGCCCGGCCGCAGCAGCCGGCAGCGCACGTCGCTGCGCGACAGCTCCGCCCCCAGCGCCACCCCGAGCGAGGTCACGCGGGCGTCGCGCCCGGCCATCACCCGCTCGGTGGACAGGTTCACCACGCCGCGGCCCCAGCGCTGCACCGCCACGTAGTTGACGCGCGCCCCCTCCTCCGCGAACACCTCCACCGTTCCCAGCGCCAGCGTCTGCCGGTCGAAGTCCGGCGAGGCGGCCTCGTCCACCACCGACAGCTCCGCCCCCTCCTCCGCCACCACCAGCACCCGGGGGAAGACCGACGACCCGCCCTCCGAGATCCAGCGGTAGGCGCGGAAGGGCGCCTCCACCCGCACGTTCCTGGGAACGTACAGGAAGACGCCGCCCGTCCAGAACGCCGCGTTCATGGCGGCGAACTTCCCGTCGTCCGGCGTGACCGCAGTCCCCAGGTACCTGCGCACCAGCTCCGGGTGCTCGCGGACCGCGGCCTCCAGCGAGGTGAACACCACCCCCTGCGCGGCCAGCTCCTCCGGCAGCTCCCGCAGCGTCACGGAGGCGTCGCTCTGCACCAGCCGCGCGGACCGGCTCCCCGCCTCGTCCAGGACGGCGCGGAGCCCCGCCGGGAGCTCGCCCTGCGACGCCGCCGGCCGCACCTCCTCGCCCAGGCCCAGCGTCTCCAGCTTCAGCACCGAGCCGATGTCGGTGTAGCGCCAGTCCTCGCTGCGCACGCTGGGCATGGGCGCCGCGGCGAACGCCGCGTGCGCCTCCAGCCGCGCCTGCTGGAGCCACTCCGGCTCCCCCTTCCGGGCCGAGATGATCTTCACCTCGTCGTGGGTGAAGACGCCGGTCGGCTCGGTCGCGATCCCTGTATCTGCCACGGTCTCTAAGTCTCCTGGTCTGACAATCCGGTGATGCCCCGGCGAAGAGGAATCGCGCAGATCAAGGCGCCCGAGCACGGCGACCGAGGCGTGGTTGTGTCACGCCGCAGGGAGCCGCGCGCAAAGCTGCGCGATTCATCGAGCCGTTACCCGACGGAGCCCTCCATCTCCAGCTCGATGAGGCGGTTGAGCTCCACCGCGTACTCCAGCGGCAGCTCCTTGGCGATGGGCTCGATGAAGCCGCGCACCACCATGGTGGCCGCCTCGTCCTCGGAGAGGCCGCGGCTCATCAGGTAGAAGAGCTGCTCGTCGCCGATCTTGGAGACGGTGGCCTCGTGCCCGATGGAAGCGTGCTCCTCCTCGATCTCGATGTACGGGTAGGTGTCGGTGCGCGCCTGCTCGTCCAGCAGCAGCGCGTCGCACTCCACGTTGCTCCGCACGTGGTGGGCGCCCTTTTCCACCTTGAGCAGCCCGCGGTACGAGCTGCGCCCCGTCCCGCGCGAGATCGACTTGGAGACGATCCGCGAGGAGGTGTTCGGCGCCATGTGGATCACCTTGCC
>DATABU010000108.1:0-1957 GCA_036259415.1 Longimicrobiaceae bacterium | reverse complement strand
GAGGGGACCGCGCTGGAACGCCTGACCACCCGCGACGGCCGGACCTTCGCGGAGCACGCCACCTTCGCGCTCGCCGAGCTGCTCGACCTCCCCAGCGGGAACGGCGAGGAGGTGGACGTGGAGGGGATGGACTACCGGGAGCCGTACCTCTGGCTGGTGGGCTCGCACAGCCTGAAGCGGAAGAAGCCCGACCCCGGAGCCGCCGACCCCGCCGCGGAGATCGGGCGCCTCGCCCGGATCGTGGACGAGGACAA
Source organism: Longimicrobiaceae bacterium (assembly GCA_036259415.1). Lineage (GTDB taxonomy): Bacteria > Gemmatimonadota > Gemmatimonadetes > Longimicrobiales > Longimicrobiaceae > JAFAYN01. The sequence goes on along the minus strand of DATABU010000108.1, from coordinate 1,703 downwards.
CCGCTACCTGCTGGCCCGCATCCCCCTGGAGCGCGACCCGGCCACGGGCGAGTACACCCCCCGCCGCAGCATGCCCGACCCCGCCGATCCCGACCGGACGCTCACCGCGGCGCGGGTCAGGGGCGAGGGGCGGAAGAGCCAGCTGATGAAGGCGCTCCTGCGCGACCCGCACCTGGCGCCCTTCGCCGGGATCCCGGGGAAGGACAACGGTCTGGACGTGGAGGGGCTGGCGCTGGTGGGCGAGCGTGTCTTCCTGGGGCTGCGCGGGCCGGTGCTCCGCGGCTGGGCCACCGTCCTGGAGGTGGAGCCCGTCGGCGCCAAGGACCCGTCCCGCCTCAAGCTCCGCAGGATCGGGCCGGACGGAGCCCGCTTCCGCAAGCACTTCCTGGACCTGGGCGGGCTGGGGATCCGGGAGCTCTCCACCGACGGGCCCGACCTGCTGGTGCTCGCCGGCCCCACCCTGGACCTGGACGGCCCCGTCGTCCTCTACCGCTGGGTGGGCGGGTGCGGGACGGACGGCGAGGAGCTGGTCGGGCCGGAGCGGATCCGCAAGGAGGCGGACGTCCCCTGGGGGCGGGGGGAGGACGCGGGGAAGGACCACGCCGAGGGGATCACCCTGTTCCGCGACCCCGGGGAGGAGCACGGCGTGCTGGTCGTCTACGACTCGCCGGTGGAGGCGCGCAAGGAGGCGGGCGGCCGCGTCTGGGCCGACCTGCTCCCCCTGCCGTGAAGAGGGTGTCGCCCGGGGACGTCCCGGAGGCGGGGGGCTCGCACGACCCGCCGGGGCGCGGGGAGCTGCGGGTGGACTGCGAGCCGCACCCGCTGGAGCCGGGCGTCTGCGCGGTGGTGGAGCCGGGAGAGCGGCACGAGCTCGCCTGCACCGGCGCCGAGGAGCTGGTGCTGCTCTACTTCGGGGTCGAGGGATGACCGCCGGCCCCGCGCCCTCCCCCGCCGAGCTGCGGGGCTGGCTGGGGGAGATCGACGTCTACCTCCTGGACCAGCTTCTCAAGGGGCGCCTCGTCCCGGGGACGAGGGTGCTCGACGCCGGGTGCGGGCGCGGCCGCAACCTGCTGTACCTGCTGCGGGCGGGGTTCGAGGTCTGGGGCGTGGACCGCGACGCCGCGGCGGTGGAGGAGGTGCGCCGCCTGGCCGCCGCGGCCGTTCCCGGGCTCCCCGCCGACCGCTTCCGGGTGGAGCCGGTGGAGCGCACCACGTTCCCCGACGGGTGGTTCGACGCGGTGCTGAGCAGCGCGGTGCTCCACTTCGCCCGCGACACCGCGCACTGGGAAGCCATGCTCGCCGAGGCGTGGCGCGTCCTCCGGCCCGGGGGGCTCTTCTTCGCCCGCCTGGCCACCGACGTGGTGATCGAGGAGCGGGTGCGCCCGCTGGGGGGCCGCCGCTTCCTCCTCCCCGACGGCACGGAGCGCTTCCTGGCGGACGAGCGGATGCTGGCCGACGCCGAGCGGCGGCTGGGCGCGGAGCCCGTGGAGCCGCTGCGCACCGTGAACGTGCACGGCGCGCGCTGCATGACCACCTGGGTCCTGCGCCGCCAGCCCGCCCCCGGCTGGGCGCCCGCGTGAGGGATGCGAGCGCGAAGCGGCGAGACCCGGGGGCAGCTTCCCGGGGCTCGCCTCCGTTGGGCAGCGTTGTTTGCTGCCCTACGGAGCCGCAGCCCGACCCGAGCGCCAGCGAGGGGCACGCCC
>DATABU010000107.1:0-7010 GCA_036259415.1 Longimicrobiaceae bacterium | reverse complement strand
CCGCAACAACCCGGACCTGCTGGCGCAGCAGAACGACCGGCGGACCGCGCGCGCCGCCTCGCGGGCCGCGCGCGCCGACTTCCTCCCCTCGGCGAGCATCTCCAACAGCTTCGGCTACACCGCGGCCGGCGAGCGGCGCTTCGGCTCCGTCTCCATCCGCGAGAGCGAGCCCGCGTACTACTCCTCCAGCTACAGCCTGGGGCTCTCCTACGACCTGAGCGGCGCCAAGCTGGTGCAGCCCTCCATCACGCGCGCGCAGGAGCGGGCGACCGAGCAGCGCATCGTGGGGGCGGAGGCCAACCTGGAGGCGCAGGTGTCCCAGCAGTACCTGAGCGTGCTGCAGGCGCAGGAGCAGGTGGCGCAGGCCGAGCGCGAGGTGGCCCGCACCGACGAGCACGTGAGGCTGGCGCAGGCCCGCTTCGAGGTGGGCGCCGGCACCCCGCTGGACGTGCGCCGCGCCGAGGTGCAGAAGGGGCAGGCACAGGTGGCGCTGCTCCAGGCGCGCAACTCGCGGGCGACCGCCGCGCTGGTGCTGGGCCAGCTGATGGGAGTGAACCTCCAGCCGGACGTCCGGCTCACCACGGAGTTCGTCATCTTCCAGCCGCAGTGGGAGGCCGAGGCGCTGATCGAGCAGGCCGTCTCCGCCAACCCCAACCTGCGCGCCGCCCGCGCCCAGGCCGGCGCCGCGAGCACCGGGGTCACCGCCGCCCGCTCCAGCTACCTGCCGACGCTGAGCTTCCAGATGGGGTGGAACGGCTCCGTCTACCGCGCGGGCGACATCGACCCGCTCGTGACCCAGCAGATCGCGGGCGCCGAGGCGCAGCTGGAAGGGTGCCAGCAGAGCAACGCCCTGGCGGACCTGCTGGGACAGCCCAGGCAGGACTGCGGGCGCTTCGCCTTCACCCCGGAGGCCATCCGGCAGTCGGTGCGGGAGCAGAACAGCGGCTACCCCTTCGACTACACCCGGCAGCCGATGCAGGCTTCGCTCAGCGTCACCCTCCCCATCTTCACCGGGCTCTCCCGGCACCAGCGGGTGGAGGAGGCGCGCGCCGCCGCCGAGGACGCCGACTACCAGGTGCAGGCGGGCGAGAACCAGCTGCGCGTGGACATCGGCACGGCGCTCCGCAACCTGCAGACCGCGTACGAGACGGTGCAGCTCCAGGACCAGGTGATCCGCACCGCCACGGAGGAGCTCCGGCTGGCGAGCGAGCGCTTCCGCTTCGGAGCCGCCAGCTCGGTGGAGGTCACCGACGCCCAGACCAGCCTGGCGCAGGCCGAGCAGGCCAGGATCGACGCGGTCTACAACTTCCACAAGTCGCTCGCAGCGCTGGAGGCGTTCGTCGGCCGGCCGCTGCGCTGACCGGAGATAGAGATGAGGACCAGGACGATCGTGATCGGGGGGGTACTGGCGGCGGCGGCGGGCGGCGCGGTGTTCGCGCGGACCGCCCTGGCGGACAAGGGGACGGAGGTGCGGACGGAGGTGGTCGCGAAGCGCGACCTGACCTCGACCGTCACCGCCAGCGGCACCATCGACCCCAAGCGCAAGGTGGACATCTCCGCCGACATCTCGGGGCGGGTGATCGAGCTCCCGGTGGAGGAGGGGCAGTGGGTGAACCGCGGCGACCTGCTCCTGCGCATAGACCCCACGCAGTACCAGGCGGCGGTCCGGCGCGCCCAGGCCGCGGTGGCGCAGGCGCAGGCCCGCGCCTCGCAGGCCCGCGCCAGCCTCATCCAGGCGCAGAACGCCGCCCGCCGCGCCCGCCAGCTGGCCGGGAGCAGCGAGCAGCTCATCTCCACGGCGGACGTGGAGCAGGCGGAGACCCAGGCCGCCGTGGCGCAGGCCGAGCAGGAGGCGGCGCGATTCGGGGTTGCGCAGGCGCAGGCCGGGCTCTCCGAGGCCCAGGAGGCGCTCCGCAAGACCACCATCGTGGCGCCCATGAGCGGTCGGATCACCCGCCTGAACATCGAGGAGGGGGAGACGGCCATCGTGGGGACGATGAACAACCCGGGGTCGCTCCTCCTCACCATCGCCGACCTGTCGGTGATGGAGGCGCGGGTCAAGGTGGACGAGACCGAGGTCCCCGGCATCACCGTGGGCGACAGCGCGCGGGTGCGCATCGACGCCTTCCCCGACCGCGTATTCGCCGGGACGGTGACCCGCATCGCCAACAGCTCGCTGCAGGGCGCCACCGCTGCGGCCGCCTCCGCCACGGGGCAGCAGCAGTCGGTGGACTTCGAGGTGGTCATCACCCTCGCGGAGCCGCCGGAGCAGCTCCGCCCCGACCTCTCGGCCACGGCCGACATCGTCACCGACACCCGCAAGGGGGCGCTGACGGTGCCGATCATCGCGCTGACGGTGCGCGACGCGGCCGGGAAGAAGCTGGGTGCGGGCGACGCGGAGGAGGGCGACGGCGCGCCCGCGTCCGGAGCGGCCGCCCGGCGGCTGGACGAGGAGGGGACCGAGGGGGTGTTCGTGATGCACGGCGACACCGTGGCCTTCGTCCCCGTGCAGGTGGGGATCGCCGGGGAGCGCTACTTCGAGGTCAGGTCGGGGCTCCGCGGCGGCGAGACGGTGGTGGCCGGGACCTACCAGGCCATCCGCGAGCTGGAGTCCGGCGCGAAGGTGCGCATCCCCGAGGCGGGGAAGGGGAAGGCGGGGGGCGGGTCGTGAGCGCCGCGCGCGAAGTGATCATCGAGGCCCGGGGGCTCCAGAAGCACTACCAGCTGGGCTCCGAGACGGTGCGCGCGCTCCGCGGGGTGGACCTCGTCATCGCCCGCAACGAGTACGTCGCCATCATGGGCCCGTCCGGCTCCGGGAAGAGCACCTTCATGAACCTGATCGGGTGCCTGGACTCGCCCACCGGCGGGGAGTACATCCTCAACGGGCACCCGGTGGCGGGGATGAGCGACGACGAGCTGGCCCGCGTGCGCAACCGCGAGATCGGCTTCGTCTTCCAGACCTTCAACCTGCTGCCGCGCTCCACCGCGCTGGAGAACGTGGAGCTCCCCCTGGTCTACGCCGGGGTGGGGAAGCACGAGCGGCGCGAGCGCGCCGCGGCGGCGCTGCGGGCGGTGGAGCTGGCCGACCGCATGGACCACCGCCCCAACGAGCTCTCGGGCGGGCAGCGGCAGCGCGTCGCCATCGCGCGGGCGCTGGTGAACACCCCCTCCATCATCCTGGCCGACGAGCCCACGGGGAACCTGGACTCGCGGACGTCGGAGGAGATCATGTCGCTCTTCGCCCGGCTGCACCGGCAGGGGCAGACCATCATCATGGTCACCCACGAGCAGGACATCGCCGCGCACGCCGAGCGCGTGGTGACGCTCCGCGACGGCGCCATCCACAGCGACCGGCGCCAGGCGCCGACCCCGGCGCGTCCCGCGACCGCACTGGCCGGGGCCTGAGCCATGGCCCGACGCAACCGCGCGGGGATGCAGCTGGGCGAGGCGGTGCGGGTCTCGCTCAAGATGATCCGCGTCAACAAGCTGAGGGCCTTCTTCACCGTCCTGGGGACGGTGATGGGGGTGACCTTCCTGATCGCCGTCATCACACTCATCACCGGCATGGACTCCTACATGAAGGAGGACTTCGCCGGCAAGGTGTACGGCTTCAACAGCGTGATGCTCCGCCGCCGCCCCTCGGTCACCATGACCGACGACGCGGAGCAGTGGCGGGAGTGGCACCGCCGCCAGAACCTCACCTTCGAGGACGCGCGGTGGCTGGAGGAGCGGATGGAGACCCCCGGGATCCTCTCCATCAACTCGGACCGGGGCGGGAAGGTGGACGGTCCGGGCGGGCGGACGTTGGAGGGCGTCAACGTCTCGGGCGCGTCCGCGAGCTACTTCACCTCCCGCGACACGGGGGTGGAGGCGGGGCGCGTCTTCTCGGAGCAGGAGGCGGAGCGGGGCGTCCCGGTGGTGGTGATCGGCAAGGACGTGGCGGACAAGCTCTTCGAGGAGCGCAGCCCCCTGGGCAGGACGGTGCGGGTGGAGGGGTTCCCGTACCGGGTCATCGGCATCCTGGAGAAGCAGGGCTCGCTCTTCGGGATGTCAATGGACAACGTGGTCATCGCCCCGGCGAAGTCGCGCGTCAACGGCTTCGTGAACCCGCACAACGTGGTGGACGAGATCACCTTCAAGGTGGCCGACGCCTCGCTGGTCCCCCGCGCCATGGCGGAGCTGGAGGGGTGGATGCGCATCCGCCACCGCCTGCGGCCGGGCGAGGCCAACGACTTCGAGCTGGAGACCGCGAGCGAGAGCCTGGCCTTCTGGAACAGGATCGCCACCTACCTGATGCTCGCCCTGCCGCTGCTGGTGGGGATCTCGCTGGTGGTGGGGGCGGTGGTCATCATGAACATCATGCTGGTGGCGGTCACCGAGCGGACGCGCGAGATCGGGCTGCGCAAGTCGCTGGGGGCGCGCCGGCGCGACATCCTCGCGCAGTTCATGATCGAGGCGGGGACGCTCTCGGGGGCCGGCGGGCTCCTGGGGATCGGGCTGGGAATCGGGCTGGCGGCGGTGGTCTCCGCGGTGTCGCCGCTCCCGGCCCGCGTCTCGCCCCTGTCGATCGCCCTCTCCATCCTGCTGGGCGTGGGGGTCGGACTGGTGGCGGGGGTATACCCCGCGTGGCGCGCCTCGCGCCTGGATCCCATCGAGGCGCTGCGGAGCGAATAGGAGCGGACGATGAACCTTACATCCGCCCGCGAGGGCGTGGGGATCGCGCTGGACGCGCTCCGCTCCAACAAGGTGCGGGCCTTCCTGACCATCCTGGGGATCGTGATCGGCGTCGCCACGGTGATGGCGATGGCCGCGGTGGTGGGCGGGCTGCGCACCGGGATCATGGAGGAGATCGAGGGGATCGGCCCCAAGAACTTCGTGGTGAGCCGCTACCAGCAGGAGCAGATCTTCGTCAGCGACGGAACGGGCCGCCCCCCCTGGGAGGGCAAGCCGCCCATCACCTTCCAGGAGGCGGAGATCCTCCGCTCGGTTCCATCCATCCGCTCCGTGGCTGCCGCGGTGGACGCCCAGGCGGACCTGAAGTACGGTGCCAGCACGTACAGCGGCGTCATGCTTCCGGGGCGCGACCACCAGTGGCCGGACTACTCTCAGGGCGACTTCGTCCACGGGCGCAACTTCCTCCCCTCCGACGTGGCCCGCTCCAACCGCGTGGTGGTCCTGTCGGTGGACCTGTCGAACAAGGTCTTCGGCGAGGAGATCGACCCGGTCGGCCGGACGGTGCGGCTGCGAGGCGAGCCGTTCCGGGTGGTGGGGGTGTACCGGCAGAAGCCCAACTTCTTCTCCAACTTCGTCAAGGAGTGGGGGATCATTCCGCCCACCACGGCCATCAAGTACCTGGACGCGGACCCCGACTGGCTCTCGCTCCTGGTGGTCCCCGCGGCCACGGCGACGCAGGACCAGGCGATCGACGACGTCACCGCCGCGGTGCGCGTCGCGCGGGGGCTGCGGCCGGGCGAGGAGAACAACTTCGCGGTCACCCGGCAGCAGGCCATCGCCGACATGTTCGACCGCATCACCGGCGTGTTCGCCATCGTGATGCTGGTGCTCTCCTCCATCGGGCTGATGGTGGGCGGCATCGGCGTGGTGGCGATCATGATGATCTCGGTGACCGAGCGCACCCGCGAGATCGGGGTCCGCAAGGCGCTGGGGGCCACCCGGCGCGAGATCCTCTGGCAGTTCCTGGTGGAGTCCATGACGGTCACCACCATCGGCGGGGCCATCGGGATGGTCCTCGGCGGGGGCGGCGCGCTGCTGCTGGCCGCCTTCACCCCGCTCCCCGCCACCGTCCCGCTCTGGTCGGTGGCCGCGGCGCTGGGCGTCTCGGCGGTCACCGGCATCGGCTTCGGCCTCTACCCCGCGAACAAGGCCGCGCGCCTGGACCCGGTGGAGGCGCTGCGCTACGAGTAGAGCGGGCGTCGAACTGCAACGGCTGGGTTGGGGCGTGCCCCTCGCTGGCGCTCGGGTCGGGCTGCGGCTCCGTAGGGCCACAAACAACGTGGCCCAACGGAGGCGAGCCCCGCCAAACTACCGGCGGGTCTCGCCGCTTCGCGCTCGCATCCCTCACGCGGGCGACCCAGCGTCGTCCGGTCACACGGGCATCGTCAGAGCGGGTGCGGGGGCGCGGGGGACCTGATAGCTTTCCCGCGCCTTCGCCGTTCCGTCCCCCGCATCCGGAGCTTCCGATGACCGAGCCGCTCGCGCCCCCCGTGGACCTCCTCGCCATCGCCGCCCACCGCGACGACGTGGAGCTCCTCTGCGGGGGCACCCTGGCCCGCGCCGCGGCGCAGGGGCACCGCACCGGGGTCCTGGACCTCACCGCGGGGGAGCGCGGCACCGACGGGAGCGCGCCGCTCCGCGGGGAGGAGGCCGAGGCGGCCGCCCGGGTGCTCGGGGTGGCCGCCCGGCGCAACGCCGGCCTCCCCGACGCGGGCCTGGAGAACACGCCGGAGACGCGGCGGCTGGTCGCGGGCTGGGTGCGCGCCTTCCGCCCGCGGGTGGTCATCCTTCCCTACACCAGCGGCCGGCACCCGGACCACCGCGTCGCCTCGCAGCTGGCCTACGACGCCTGCTTCCTGGCGGGGCTGCAGAAGTTCGACGCGCCCGGGGAGCCGCACCGGCCGCACAAGCTGCTCTACGCCCTCACCTACCGCGAGGACCCGGTGAAGCCCACCTTCGTGGTGGACGTCACCCCCTTCATGGAGACCAAGATGGAGGCGGTGCGCTGCTACTCGTCGCAGTTCGACGGGAAGACCTGGGGGGGCGAGGTGTTTCCGGGCGGCGAGCGGCCGCTGTACGACCAGGTGCGGATGCACGCGGCGCGCTACGGGTCGCTCATCCGGTGCGAGTACGGCGAGCCGTTCTACACCGTGGAAACCATGGAGGTGGACGACGTGGTGGCGCTGGGGGTGCGGAGGCGTCCTCGAATACGGAGCCTCCCCGGCTGCTGCGAAGCTGTTCGGTGCGCCGGATCTCGATGCGACTCACCGCTTCTC
>DATABU010000106.1:0-7807 GCA_036259415.1 Longimicrobiaceae bacterium | reverse complement strand
CGAGGCGCCCACGGTGGCCGGGCTGGCCCCGCGCATCGAGGCGCTGCGCCTGGACGGCGCCTCGCTGGCTCCCCCCATCGAGCGGGTCCCGCGCGACGGGCCGCTCCCCGTCTCCTTCGCGCAGCAGCGGCTCTGGCTGGTCGACCGCATCGACCCGAACAGCTCCGCCTACAACATGCCCTTCGCGCTGCGGGTGCGCGGCGCGCTGGACGTCGGCGCGCTGCGGCGGAGCCTGGACGCGCTGGTGGCGCGTCACGAGTCGCTGCGCACGACCTTCGCCGAGCGGGAGAACCGGCCGGTGCAGGTGATCCACGCGCCCGCGCCGGTGGCGCTTCCGGTCGAAGACCTGGGCTCCCTCCCCGCCGACGAGCGCGTGGCGGAGGCGGAGCGCCGGGCGCAGGCCGAGGCGCTGCGGCCCTTCGACCTGGCGGCGGGTCCGCTGCTGCGGGCCACCCTGCTGCGCCTGGCGGAGGACGACCACGTGCTGTGCATCAACATGCACCACATCGTCTCCGACGGGTGGAGCATGCAGGTGCTGATCCGCGAGGTCGCGACGCTCTATTCCGCCTTCGTCCGGGGGGAGGAGCCGCGGCTGCCCGAGCTGCCGGTGCAGTACGCCGATTACGCCGTCTGGCAGCGCGAGTGGCTCAGCGGCGAGGTGCTCGACGCGCAGATCGGCTGGTGGAAGGAGCGTCTGGCCGGGGCGCCGCCGCTGCTTGAGATCCCCACCGACCGGCCGCGGGCGGTGGGCCAGAGCCCGATGGCGGCGAGCCACTCGTTCCGGGTCGCTCCCGAGCTGTCGCAGGGGCTGCGGGAGCTCTCCCGCCGCGGGGGCGGGACGCTGTTCATGACCCTGCTGGCCGGGTGGCAGGCGCTGCTGGGACGCTACGCCGGGCAGGAGGACGTGGTCGTCGGCTCCCCCATCGCGGGGCGCAACCGGCGCGAGACGGAGGGGCTGATCGGCTTCTTCGTCAACATGCTCGCGCTCCGGGCGGACCTCTCGGGCGACCCGACGTGGACCGAGCTGCTGCGGCGCGTGCGCGAGCAGACGCTGGGGGCGTACGACCACCAGGAGCTCCCCTTCGAGCGGCTGGTGGAGGCGCTGGGCGTGGAGCGCAGCCTCACCCACGCGCCCGTCTTCCAGACCAACTTCACCCTGAACCAGGGCGGCCGGGGCGGCGAGCGGCCGCAGACGGGCGAGCTGGCCCTGGAGTCGTTCGGGCGGGGCGAGCGGGTCGCCAAGTACGACCTGGACCTGATGTTCGCCGACTCGGGGGACGAGTTGGCCGGCACGCTGGTCTACCGCCCGGCGCTGTTCGACGAGGGCACCATCGCGCGCCTGGCCGGGCACCTGGAGAGCCTGCTGGAGGCCATGACGGCCGAACCGGCGCGGCGCACCTCGGAGCTGGCGCTGCTGCCCGAGGCGGAACGCGCTCAGCTGCTGGAGGAGTGGAACGCCACCGCCGCCGAGTTCCCGCGCGCCACCTTCCACGCGATGTTCGCGGACCAGGCGGCGCGCACCCCGGAGGCCCGCGCGGTGGTCTCCGGCGGGGAGGAGCTGACCTACGCCGAGCTGGACCGGCGATCCAACCGGCTCGCGCACCACCTGCGCGGGCGGGGCGTGGGCCCGGAGACCCGCGTGGGCATCTGCCTGGACCGCGGCGTGGAGCTGCTGGTGGCCGTGCTGGGCGTGCTCAAGGCCGGGGGCGCCTACGTGCCGCTGGACCCGGCCTACCCGGGCGAGCGGCTCGCCTTCATGCTCGCCGACTCGGGGGCGCCGGTCCTGGTCACGCGGCTGCCCATGCTGGACGGGCTCCCCGCCCACGACCGCGAGGCCGTCTGCCTGGACGGCGACGCGGAGCGGATCGCCGCGGAGAGCGGCGAGCCGCCCGCCGTGGAGGTGGACGCGCGCGGCTCCGCATACGTGCTCTACACCTCGGGCTCGACGGGGACGCCCAAGGGCGTCGTCGTGGAGCACGGGAGCCTGGGGCACTTCGTCGCCACCATGCTCCGGACCTTCGAGCCCCGGCCGGCCGAGGGCGCGCTGGCGATGGTGAGCTTCGCCTTCGATATCTGGGTCTTCGAGGCGCTGGTGCCGCTGGCCGGCGGTGCCACCGTGCGCGTGCTCCCGCTGGAGCGCGTCCGCGAGCCCGCGGCGGTGGTGGAGGAGCTGCGCACGGCGGGGGTGATGAACGCGGTGCCCACGCAGATGCGGCAGATCGTCGCCGCGGCGCGGCAGGCCGAGCCCGGCGCCCTGGCCGGGGTCCGCTGGGTCTTCTCCGGCGGCGAGCCGGTGACGCCCGACCTGTGGGCCGAGATGCGCGTGGCCTTCCCGGCCGCGCGGCTCTGCGTGCTCTACGGCCCCACCGAGGCCACGGTGCTGGCGACGAGCTACGCGATCCCGGGGGAGGACGTCGCGGGAGCGTCCATGATCGGGCGCCCGCTCCCGAACGTGCGGGCGTACGTGCTGGACGGGGCGGGGAGCCCCCAGCCGCTCGGGGTGCCCGGGGAGCTGTTCGTCGGGGGCCCGGGGGTGGCGCGGGGCTACCTGGGACGCGCGGCGCAGACGGCGGAGCGCTTCGTCCCCGATCCGTTCGGCGGGGAGCCGGGGGCGCGGCTGTACCGCACGGGAGACCGGGTGCGCTGGCGCGCGGACGGGGAGCTGGAGTTCATGGGCCGGCTCGACCAGCAGGTCAAGCTTCGCGGCTTCCGCGTCGAGCTGGGCGAGATCGAGGGCGTGCTGTGCGGGCTGGCCGAGGTGGCCGAGGCGGCCGTCGTGGTCCGGGAGGACGTCCCTGGCGACCGGCGCCTCGTCGCCTACGTGGTGCCGGCCGCGGGGGTGGAGCTCGCCGCGGCGGAGCTGCGCGGGCGCCTGGCCGAGCGGCTCCCCGAGTACATGGTCCCGGGATGGCTCGTGACGCTGGAGCGCATCCCGCTGACTCCCAACGGCAAGCTGGACCGGCGGGCGCTCCCCCGGCCGCAGGTCTCGGGGAGCGGGGTGGCGGAGGCGGAGCTCGCCGGGCGCGACGACCTGGAGATCACCCTCACCGGGATCTTCGAGGAGGTGCTGAACGTGTCCGGGGTGGGGCCGCAGGACAGCTTCTTCGAGCTGGGCGGGCACTCGCTCCTGGCCGTGCAGCTCATGTCGAAGCTGGAGGACGCCACGGGGGTGCGCCTCCCGGTGGCGACGCTCTTCAAGGCGCCCACCGTGGAGCAGCTCGCCCACGAGGTGCGCACCGGCGGCGGCGGGGAGATCCCCATCATGGTCCCGCTCCGCGCGAAGGGGAGCCGCACCCCCGTCTTCCTGGTGCACGCGGTGGGCGGCAACCTCATGGGGTACGCCTGGCTCACCAAGCGGCTGAGCCAGGAGCAGCCGGTGTACGGCCTGCGCTCGCGCGGCACCGAGCAGGACGAGAAGCCCAGCTGGACGGTGGAGGAGATGGCGGCCGACTACCTGGCGCAGGTCCGCCAGGTGCAGCCGTCCGGGCCGTACCGGCTGGGGGGGTGGTCCATGGGCGGGGTGATCGCCTTCGAGATGGCGCGGCAGCTGGAGGCCGCCGGCGAGGAGGTGGAGCGGCTGGTCCTCATCGACTCGCACGTCCCCTGGCTGCTGGACCGGAGCTTCCCGCAGAACGAGGTCGCGCGGGCGCAGCTCTTCGCGCAGGACCTCGGGGTCCCGGCGGAGCTGCTTCCGCCGCCGGACCCGGAGGCTCGCGACGCCGGCGAGCTGGCCTACCTGCGCCAGCTGCTGGACACCGCCCGCGCCGCGGGACGGGTACCCAAGAACCTGGACATGGCCCGCATGCAGCACCTGTACGGCATCTTCCGGATCAACCTGCAGGCGCTGTACGACTACCGCCCCGGCGACTTCGCGGGACGCGCCACCCTGCTGCGCGCGGGCGAGCGCAGGCTCACCGACAAGCTGTTCGGGAAGAAGCTGCTCGGGTGGGACCGCGTGGTGCGGGGCGGGGTGGAGGTGCGGACGGTCCCCGGCACGCACTTCACCATGGTGCGCGAGCCGAACGTCGCGACGCTGGCGAACGAGGTGGAGCGGGCGCTCGGATAGGGCCGCCCGCCCGACGCGGCGCGGAGCACGAGAAGGGGCCGGGGATTCGCTCCCCGGCCCCTTCCCGTCGTGGCCCGGCCGGCGGGGACGCCCTACTGTCCCCCGTCCGGCCCGCCGACGCCCTCCGGGGTGTTTAGGTTGTTCAGCTCCGCCACCAGCTCCGAGGCGTCCAGCGCGACGATGAAGCGCTGCTCCACCGCCGGGGCGAGCTCCGCCACGGTGGGCGACTCGAACAGCGTCTGCACCGGCACCTCCACCCCGATCTCCTCGCGGATCCGCGCGACCACCTGCGTCGCGAGGAGCGAGTGCCCGCCCAGCTCGAAGAAGTTGTCGTGGACCCCCACCCTCTCGTGCTGCGGCTCCTCCCCGGAGTTCAGCACTTCCAGCCAGATCCCGCAGATCATCTCCTCCAGCTGCGTGCGCGGCGCCACGTACTCCGTCTGCACGCCCGACTGCGGCGCGGGGAGCGCCCGCCGGTCGATCTTGCCGTTGGGGGTCAGCGGGATGCGCTCCAGCAGGACGAACGCGCTGGGCACCATGTGCTCCGGGAGCACCGACCGCAGGCGACCCTTCAGCTCCGCCGACGTCGGCTCCGCGCCCTCCTGCGGGACGACGTAGGCCACCAGGCGCTTCTGCCCCGGCGCGTCCTCCCGCACCACGACCGTCCCGTCGCGCACGTCCTCCTGCGCCAGGAGCACCGCCTCCACCTCGCCGGGCTCGATGCGGAAGCCGCGGATCTTCACCTGCTGGTCCACCCGGCCCAGGAACTCCAGCTCCCCGTCCGGACGCCGCCGCACGCGGTCGCCGGTGCGGTACAGCCGCGCGCCGGCCTCCGCCGAGAACGGGTCGGGGACCCACTTCTCGGCGGTGAGCTCCGGCCGCCCCAGGTAGCCCCGGGCCACGCCGGCGCCCGACAGGCACAGCTCGCCCGGCACCCCGACGGGGAGCAGGTTCCCCGCGGCGTCCGTCACCAGCATCCCCACGCCCGGGAGCGCCCGGCCTACCATCTGCCAGTCGTAGCGCTCCCCGCGCTCCAGCGGCGTGGCCGAGCTGATGATGGTCCCCTCCGTGGGCCCGTACATCGCCCAGACCGTCGCGGCGGGGAACCCGGCCTGCACGTCCTCCAGCAGGTCCGGCGCGATGGCGTCGCCGCCGATGAACACGCTGCGGATGCGCGGCAGCACGCCCGGGCCGGACCTCACCCGCTGCACCAGCTCGCGCATCAGCGCCGGCACCGCGTGGACCGCGTCCACGTCGGCCAGCTCGCCCACCAGGCGGTCCACGTCCTGCACCACGTCGCGGGTCAGCACGCGCACCAGCCCGCCTGCCAGCAGCGGGGCGAAGACCTCGAAGGCCCAGATGTCGAAGGCGTAGCTCGCCATGGCCGGCATCACGTCGCCGGCGGCGAACCCGTAGGTGTCGCGCGTGGCGAGCAGGGTGTTCGCCAGGCTGGCGTGCTCCACCACCACGCCCTTGGGCTTGCCGGTGGAGCCCGAGGTGTAGATCACGTACGCCGCGTTCCGCGGGCCGGCCGCGCCCTCCGGGGCCGTATCCGGCTCGAAGGCCAGCGCGTCCAGGTCGCGGTCCAGGCAGAGGATCTCGCCCCCGAACGGCGGGACGATCTCCAGCAGCGCGGAGTGCGTCAGCAGCAGCGACGCGCCGGAATCCTCCAGGGTGTAGGCCAGGCGCTCCGCCGGGTAGGTGGGGTCCAGCGGGACGTACGCGCCGCCCGCCTTGAGCACGCCCAGCGCGCCGACGACCAGCTCCGTCCCGCGCCCCAGGCAGAGCGCGACGCGGACCTCGGGCCCCGTCCCCCGGCGGACCAGGGCGTGGGCGAGCTGGTTGGCCCTGCGGTCCAGCTCCCCGTACGTCAGCACCTCGTCGCCGAAGGCGACCGCCGGCTCGTGAGGCGTCCGCTCCGCCTGCCCGGCGAAGAGCTCGTGCACGCACGCCGGCGGGTACGCCAGCCTGTCCGTGCGGGACTCCGCCAGCAGCTGCGCCTCCTCGCTCCCGCGCAGCAGCGACACCTCGCGGATGCGGCCGTGTGGGTCGGCGGCCATGGCCTCCAGCATGGCCTCCAGGTGCCGCACCAGGCGCCCGACCGTGTCGGCGTCGAACAGCGCCGCGCGGTAGGACAGGACGCCGCCCAGCTCGTCGCCCGAGTCGCCGACGACCAGGTCCAGGTCGAACTTGGCGACGCCGTCCCCGCCCCCGAACGTCTCCAGCGCCACGTCGCCCAGGCGGAGCCGCTCGTCCTCGCCGCCGGTCCGGTTCAGCGCCAGCGACACCTGGAAGATGGGCGAGTGGGTGAGGCTGCGCTCCACCCCGAGGTCCTCCACCAGGCGCTCGAACGGCAGCTCCTGGTGGGCGTAGGCGCCCAGCGCGCTCTCCCGGACCCGACCCAGCAGCTCGGCCCAGGTGGGGTCTCCGGAGAGGTCGGCGCGCAGGGCCAGCATGTTGACGAAGAAGCCGATCAGCCCCTCCGTCTCGTGCCGGTTCCGCCCCGCGATGGGGGAGCCGACGACTACGTCGTCCTGGCCGGCGTACTTCGCGAGCAGCGCCTGCCAGGCCGCCAGCACGGTCATGAACAGCGTCGCCCCCTGCCTGCGCGACAGCGTCCGCAGCTCCCGCGACAGCTCGGGGCTCAGGCTGAAGGCGTGCTTCCCGGCGCGCGGGCTCTGTCCCGGCGCGCGCGGGTGGTCGAGCGGGATCTCCAGCAGGGGCGGCGCCCCGGCCAGGTGCCCGCGCCAGTAGGCCAGCTGCGTCTCCAGCGTCTCGCCGCGGAGCCACTCGCGCTGCCAGACGGCGTAGTCGGCGTACTGCACCGGCAGCTCGGGCAGACCCGGCTCCTCGCCCCCCGAGAAGGCGGCGTAGAGCGCGGAGACCTCCCGCACCAGCACCTGCATGCTCCACCCGTCGCTGACCACGTGGTGCAGGGTGAAGCAGAGCACGTGATCGTCGTCGTCCAGCCGCACGAGCATGCAGCGCAGCAGCGGCCCGCGCGCCAGGTCGAAGGGGACCATGGCCTCCCGGGAGGCGATTCGCCCGGCCTCCGTCTCCCTCTCGGCCTCCGGGAGGTCGCGGAGGTCCCGCTCCTTCAGCGCGACCGGGGCGGGCGCGTGGACGACCTGCACGGGTCCGCCCTCGCGGTCGGTGAAGGTGGTTCGCAGCGCCTCGTGCCGCCGCACCAGCTCGTCCAGGCTGGCCCGAAGCGCGGCCGTGTCCAGCCCGCCGCGCAGCCGCAGCGCGAAGGGCATGTTGTAGGCGGCGCTCCCGGGGTCGATCCGGTCCACCGTCCAGAGCCGCTGCTGCGCGAAGGAGAGCGGCAGCGCGCCCTCGCGCGGGACCCGCCCGATGGGCGGGGCCGCCGCGGCTCCTGCGTGCTGCAGGGCCTCGACGCGCCCGGCCAGCGCGGCCACGGTGGGCGCCTCGAAGAGGGCCCGCAGCGGCAGCTCCACCCCGAACGCCTGCCGCGCCCGCGAGACCACCTGCGTCGCCAGCAGCGAGTGGCCGCCCAGCTCGAAGAAGTTGGCCTCCGCGCCGACCTGCTCCACGCCCAGCACCTCGGCCCAGATCCCCGCCAGCACCTCCTCGGCGGGAGTCTGCGGCGCCACGTACTCCGCCGCGCTCCACTCCGGCGCCGGCAGCGCGCGCCGGTCCACCTTCCCGTTCGCGTTCAGCGGCAGGCGGTCGAGCACCACGAAGGCGCCCGGCACCATGTACTCCGGCAGCCGCGCCGCC
>DATABU010000105.1:0-3452 GCA_036259415.1 Longimicrobiaceae bacterium | reverse complement strand
GGCCTTCGCGGGCGCCGTGGCGGCCCGGGGGGCGGCCGCCTGCGCGGCGGAGTCCGCCTTCAGCCGCTCCACGTGCGCGGCGTACTCGCCGGTGAAGAGCGCCACGTGGTAGTGCGGCGGGTTCCGCTCGCGGGTCACGTCCAGCACGCCCCTGCCCTCCAGCGAGAGCAGCGTCCCCTCCAGCCAGGCGCGGCACTTCGCGCTCTGGCTGACGCGGAAGTCCACCGCCATCCCGGTGGGGTGCACCGAGAGCCGGTGCGCGTTCCCGGGCTGGTTCGCCAGGGGGCGCGTCAGGCTGGTGACCACCAGCCTCTCGCCGCACCCCTCCCGGTGCTGCGTACCCAGGCGCTCCAGGAAGGTGAGCATCTCCGGCCGCGCGTACGGGAACGAGACCCCGGCCGCCACCGAGTAGGCCGCGTCGGCCTCCACGGGGACAAGGTAGCCCCTGTCCACGAAGTCCTTCACCTGGCCGGCGGTGCGCAGGAAGGTGAAGTCGCTCTCCTCCGCGACCTGGTGCTGGCGGACCATCGAGCCCGGCGAGCCGCGCAGCGTCGCGCCGTCGTCCGCGCGGGCCGGGACGGCCAGGGCGGCGAAAAGTGCGAAAAGCAGGGTGGCAGGTCGTAGCATCGGGGTCTCCTTGGGTCTCGTACGGACGCTCTCCTCCCGTGGCCGCGGGGCGGCCAGGTGCGGTGAAAGTGTTGTGGGAGTTGCGGTTAAGCACATCTAATCTAACCCGATCCGCCCGTCCGCGACAGGGGGCCCCCCGCGCCGCAGGTGCAGGCGGGGACAGGGGTTCGGTTGAAGATCGCCGCCCCGCCCGCTATCCTTCCGGGTTCCAGGCAGGAGACCGCGCTTCCGACCCGACGCCCGCATGAAGGCCGTGGAGAACTCGACCCGCACCACCCCCGACCGCGCCGACGCCGCCCGCCCGCAGGGGCAGGACTTCCTCCGCGCCCTGGTCGCGGAGGACCTGCGCAGCGGCCGGCACGGGACGGTGGTGACCCGCTTCCCGCCGGAGCCGAACGGCTACCTGCACATCGGCCACGCCAAGTCCATCCTCCTGAACTACGGGGTCGCGGCCGAGACGGGGGGGCGCTTCCACCTGCGCTTCGACGACACCAACCCCGAGACGGAGGACGAGGCGTACGTCCGGTCCATCATCGACACGGTGAAGTGGCTGGGCGCGGACTTCGGCGAGCACCTCTACTTCGCCGCCGACTACTTCGAGCGGATGTACCGCTTCGCCGAGTTCCTGGTGCAGCGGGGGCTGGCGTACGTGGACAGCTCCACCGAGGAGGAGATCCGCGAGGCCCGCGGCACCGTGACGGAGCCGGGGCGGCCCACCGCGTACCGCGACCGGAGCCCGGAAGAGAACCTGGACCTCTTCCGCCGCATGCGCGCGGGCGAGTTCCCCGACGGGTCGCACGTGCTGCGGGGGAAGATCGACCTGGCCTCGCCCAACATGCTGCTGCGCGACCCGCTGCTGTACCGCGTCCGCCACGCGCACCACTACCGCACCGGCGACGCGTGGTGCATCTACCCGCTGTACGACTACGCCCACCCCGTCGAGGACGCCATCGAGGGGATCACGCACTCCTTCTGCACGCTGGAGTTCGAGAACAACCGGGCGGTCTACGACTGGGTGGTGGACCACTGGCAGGACTTCGTGCGCTCCGAAGGCGGCGTCCCCGCCCGCCCGCGCCAGTACGAGTTCGCGCGGGGCAACCTGGAGTACACCATCTCCAGCAAGCGCAAGCTGCTGGAACTGGTGCGCGGCGGCTACGTGAGCGGGTGGGACGACCCTCGCATGTCCACCCTGGCCGGGATCCGCCGCCGCGGGGTCACGCCCGAGGCCATCCGGGCCTTCTGGGAGCGCATGGGGGTGACCCGGACCGACAACCGCATCGACTTCTCCGCGCTGGAGTACGCCATCCGCGACGACCTGAACACGCGGGCGCCGCGCGTGCTCTGCGTGCTGCGCCCCCTCAAGGTGACGATCACCAACTACCCGGAGGGGGAGACGGAGCGGCTGGACGCGCCCTACTGGCCGCATGACGTGCCTAGGGAGGGGAGCCGCCCGCTCCCCTTCGGGCGCGAGCTGTTCATCGACCGCGACGACTTCATGGAGGACCCGCCGAAGGGCTACCACCGCCTGGCGCCGGGGCGGGAGGTGCGGCTGCGCTACGCCTACTTCATCCGCTGCGACGAGGTCGTGAAGGACGAGGCCGGCGAGGTGGTGGAGCTGCGCTGCACCTACGACCCGGCCACGCGCGGCGGGAGCGCCCCGGACGGCCGCACCGTGAAGGGGACCATCCACTGGGTCTCGGCGGAGCACGGGCTCCCCTGCGAGGTGCGGCTCTACGACCGGCTCTTCAGCGTCCCCGACCCGGACGCGGGCGAGGGCGACTTCAAGGAGCACCTCAACCCCGAGTCGCTGGTGGTGGTCCCCGGCGCGGTGGTGGAGCCCGGCGTGCGCGGCGACCCGCCGGGGAGCCGCTACCAGTTCGAGCGGCTGGGCTACTTCTGCTCGGACCCGGTGGACTCGCGGCCGGACGCGCTGGTCTTCAACCGCACCGTGACGCTGCGCGACACCTGGGCGAAGGCCGCCCGCCCCGAGCCGAAGCCCGCGCGCAGGGCCGAGCCGAAGCCGGCCCCCGCCGCCCCCGCGGAGGCGGCGCCCCGCCCGCAGCCCGCCCCGGCGGAGACGCCCCGCACCCCGGAGCTGGAGGAGCGGCGCCGGCGCTACCAGGCGGAGCTGGGGCTCTCCGCCGACGACGCCGACGTGGTGACGCGCGTGGAGCAGGTCGCCGACCTCTTCGAGGCCACGGTGGCCCTGGGCGCCGAGCCCCGCACGGTGGCGAGCTGGATCGTGAACGTGCTCCTGCTGGAGCTGAAGGAGCGCGGGATCAACGAGATCGCCTTCGACCCGGCCGACCTGCGCGCCGTCATCGCCATGGTGGAGGACGGAACCCTCTCCAGCGGCGCGGGGAAGGCGGTGCTGGCCGAGCTGGCGCGCGACGGCGGCGACCCCGCGGAGATCGTGGAGCGGCGCGGGCTGCGCCAGGTGAGCGACGCCGCCGCGCTCGCCCCGGCGGTGGACGAGGCGCTCGCGGGCAGCCCCGCCAAGGTGGAGGAGTACCGCGGCGGGAAGACGGGGCTGCTGGGCTTCTTCGTCGGCCAGGTGATGCGCAGGACCGGCGGCACCGCCAACCCGGAGGTGGTGCGCGCCCTGCTGGAGGAGCGGCTGGGCGGGTAGGGAGCTCCGCCGGCGATCGGACCGGAGGGGGCGTCCCGGGCGGGGCGCCCCCTCATTGCGTCGCGGCCGGCGAACGGAGCGGGACGGCCCCGTGTACAACCCCGAAAACCCACTCCGACCCTGCTGCGACGTCGTGAACCGGAATCGACTGCCGACCTTCGTCCTCGTCGCGGCCGTCGCGGCGGCCGTCGCCCTC
>DATABU010000104.1:0-3217 GCA_036259415.1 Longimicrobiaceae bacterium | reverse complement strand
GACGCGCGAAGCGGGGCCGGATGCGGCGCGGGAGGCGCCGCCGTCAGAGCGCCAGCACCACGCGCGCCGCCTCGCGCGTCGGGACCGGATGCGGCGCGGGAGGCGCCGCCGTCAGAGCGCCAGCACCACGCGCGCCGCCTCGGCCAGGTCGCGGACGGCGTGGTGCGGCATCCGCTCCCGGGTGAGACGCCACTCGGTCTCGCCGCCGGAGTCCACCAGGACGGTGCGGCACCCGGCGCGGCGTCCGGCCTCCACGTCGTTCAGGACGTCGCCCACCATCCACGAGGCCGCCGGGTCCGCCCCGCGCTCCTCCAGCGCGCGGAGGAGGAGCCCCGGCGCGGGCTTGCGGCAATCGCAGGCGCGGGTGTACTCCGGCACCGCTCCGGCGGGGTGGTGGGGGCAGTAGAGGAAGCCGTCGAGCGCCGCGCCGGCCTCCTCCAGCAGCTCACGCAGCCGGGCCTCCACCCCGGCGAGCGCCGACTCGGGGAAGAGCCCGCGCGCGACGCCCGACTGGTTGGAGACCACCACCAGGTCGAAGCCCGCGCGGTGCAGCAGCCGGGCGCCCTCCGCGGCGCCCGGGGCGAGGCGGATCCGCGCCGGGTCCACGTTGTAGGGGACATCCACCACGAGCGTCCCGTCCTTGTCCAGCAGCACCACCCTCCGCCCGCTCACGTTCGCGGCCTCTCGCTCATGGGGATCTCCAGCGCCTCGGGGTTCATCGTCGTCGCGGTCAGCGCCCCGGGTCGGCGCGCACCAGGAGCACCCCGCCCAGGGTGACCGCGGCGCCCAGCAGCGCCAGCGGGCCCGGGCGCTCCCCCAGCCAGAGCGCCCCGAAGGCGAGCGCCACCAGCGGGGTGAGGTTGGAGAAGATGGAGGTGCGCGTGTTCCCGATCTTCTCCACCCCGCGGTACCAGATCAGGTACGCCAGGCCGATGGACATGATGGCCGAGAAGAGCAGCCCGCCCCACGCCCCCGCGCCCACCGCGTCCCAGTCCTGCCGCGCCAGCGAGGGCGTTCCCACCGCCACCAGCCCCAGCGTCCCCACCCAGAGCGTCCAGGCGGTGGTCCGCACCGAGCCGTACTTCTGCACCACCGGGCGCGCCCCCACGGTGTAGAGCGCCCAGGCCAGGCAGGCGCCCAGCAGGATCAGGTCGCCCGCGAGCACCGTGGAGTCCCCGCCCAGGGTGAAGGAGCTCCCGGTGACCAGCGCGATCCCCACCACCGCCAGCCCGGCGCCTCCCCAGGTGCGCGGGCCGGGGCGCTCGTGCCCCGTGACCGCGGAGAAGAACGCGGTGAACACCGGGGTGAGCGCCAGCATCACGCTGGCGTGCCCCGCGAGCGTCCGGTCGAGCCCCAGGATGAATGCCATCTGGTAGACCACGTTCCCCAGGATTCCCAGCACCAGGATGCGGGGGAGGTCCTTGCGCTCGGGGGGGGCGAGCGGCCCCTGCGCGCGCAGCACCACGTACACGAACGCCGAGGCGATCGGGTAGCGCAGCGCGTTGAACGCCAGCGGGTCGAACGCCTCCAGCGCCCACTTCACCACCGAGAAGTTGATCCCCCACACCAACACCATCAGCGCCAGCGCCGTCTCCGTCCACCCCCACGGCGGCACGGGCCCCGTCGCCTCGGCGCTGAGCGTGCCGTCGATCGCGTCCTCCCCCGTTGGATCTCCCTGCCTGCCCGCCATGCATCGCCTCCGTGTGCCCGCTCCGCCGGTGAGACCGTACGAATTTAACCCGGGCCGCAACCGGCCGGCCGAACCCCGGCGACCTCCGGCGAACGATCCGAACGAGACACTTGCGCGCGCAGGAGCACTCTTTTAAAGTTGTCGGGACTTATGCGGTCGTTCGGCCGCACCCGTCGGCAACCCCCTTGCGCGAGGGTAGGACACATGAATTACACCCGATCGGTCCCCGCCGTGGTGCTCGCCCTGCTGGTCACGGCAGCGTGCGAATCCTCCGATGCGCCCCTCGGGCCGCAGCCCGGCGACGCGGCGGCGAACCGGGCGCCCCAGTCGTTCCGCACCCCGGACGACGAGTTCGCGCGCGCATCGCGGGCGGAGGCCCCCGGCTTCGCCGGCTTCTACCTCCAGGAGGACGGCACCCCGGTGATCCGCCTGGTGGACCAGACCAAGCGGGGCGAGGTGCAGCGGTACCTGGCGCGGGAGCTCGCCGCGGCCCGCCGGGGCCGCCGCGCGAACGCCTCGCAGCGGCCGGTGTTCGTGCAGGCGGCCTACGACTTCGCGCAGCTCAAGGACTGGGCGGAGGCGCTCACCCCGCTGATGTCCACGCGCGACGACGTGTACATGGTGGACGTGGACGAGGTGGAGAACCGCGTGCTCCTGGGCGTCGCCGACGCCACCGCGACCGGCGCGGTGCGCGCCGAGGCAGCGCGGCTGGGGATCCCCGGCAACGCCGTCGCCACGCAGACGCAGCAGCGCCCGCAGGTCCGCGCCTCGCTCCGCGACCGGCATACCACCCTCAAGGGCGGCATCCAGATCGCGTTCAGCAACTACTACTGCACCCTGGGCTTCCCGGCGACGCGCAACTCCACGGGCGCGACCGTCTTCGTCACCAACTCGCACTGCACCGGTACGCAGAACGCGTACGACGGGATCGCCATCTACCAGAACACCGTCGCGTCCGGCAACCATATCGGCAACGAGGTCGCCGACCGCGGGCTGTACGCCTGCGTCTCCGGCGTCTCCTGCCGGTGGGCGGACGCGGCGTACATCAGCCATAACGGCACGCGTTCGGTCGGACGGGGGCTGATCGCGCGCACCAACTGGGCGACCGGCAGGAACGCCGGCACCACCATCATCGGGGACTTCCGGATCGTGGGCCGCTACACCGGCTCGCTCCCGGTCAACAGCTACCTGGACAAGACCGGGCGGACGAGCGGGTCCACCTACGGCGTGGTCACCAACTCGTGCGTGACCATCGGCACCCTGCGCTGCCAGGACGTCTCCAGGGTCTGGTCGGAGGGCGGCGACAGCGGCTCGCCGGTGTACGTGTGGCTCAGCAACAACGACGTCCAGCTGCACGGGGTGATGTGGGGCGGTCCGGGGTCGGACTACTCCACCACCTACTCCAGCCGGCTCGCCGGGATCGAGGCGGACCTGGGCGCGCTGTCCAACCTGTGCGTCTCCGGCTGCTGACCGCAGCCTGAGCGGCGGCGCGGACCGCCCCACATCACCCCGTGCAGCTGGACGTCG
>DATABU010000103.1:0-5266 GCA_036259415.1 Longimicrobiaceae bacterium | reverse complement strand
GGATCCGCGGCCGGCCTTCCGTTCGCGGCGCCCGCCCTACCTCCCCGAACCGACCTGGCGCACGTCCACGTAGTAGTTCGGGTCCACCCGGAACGCCGCCGGGTCGGGGAGGCTCACCCGCGCCGTCTTCCAGCGCGTGGTCGGGCGGATGACCGAGAAGCCGTCGCCCGAGAGCATCGCCTTCACCGGCATGTCGAACCCGGGGACCACGTTCGCCCAGCGGTACGAGAGGGTGGAGCCCTGGACCCGGTACTCCAGCACCGGGACCATGGTGGTGGTCAGGTACTGGCGGAACACCGGCTCCAGGTCGATCCCGGCGCGCCGGCTGACGTACTCCTGCACCTGCCGCCCGGTCACCGTCTTCCGCCCGAACTCCTCGTTCAGGCCCCGCAGGATGCTCCGCCACTTCTCGTCGTCGCCGATCACCTGGCGGATGGTGTGGAGCATGAGCCCGCCCTTGTCGTACATGTCGCCGGAGCCCTCGTTATGCACCCCGTACACGCCGACGATGGGCCTGTCGTTCTGCACGTTGCGGCGTCCGCCCCGGGCGTAGGCGAAGCCCGCCTCCTTCCCCTGCTGGCACTCGGTGAAGAGCGCCTCCGAGTAGTTGGTGAAGCTCTCGTGCACCCACATGTCAGCGATGTCGCGGGCGGTGACGTGGTTCCCCCACCACTCGTGGCCGGCCTCGTGGATGATGATGAAGTCCCACTGCATCCCGTGCCCGGTCCCCGAGCGGTCCTTGCCCAGGTAGCCGTTCTGGTACTTGTTCCCGTAGGCGATGGCGCTCTGGTGCTCCATCCCCAGGTGCGGCGTCTCCACCAGCTTGAAGCCGTCCTCGTACCACGGGAACGGGCCGAACCAGTGCTCGAAGCACTGGAGCATCGGCTTCACCTGCTGGAACTGCACCTTCGCCTTCTCCAGGTTCTCCGCCAGCGGCCAGTAGTCCAGCGTCAGCGTCCCGCGCTCCCCCTGGTAGGCGTCCTCGAAGTGGGCGTACGCGCCGGCGTTCACCGCCACGTCGTAGTTGTTGATGGGGTTCCGGACGAACCACTCGTACGTCGTGGTCCCGTCGGGGTTGCGGGTGGTGCTCCGCAGCCGGCCGTTGGAGACGTTCACCAGCGGGTCGGGCACGGTGACGGCGATGCGCTGGCTGTCCGGCTCCTCGGACTGGTGGTCCTTGTTGGGCCACCAGGCGCTGGCGCCCAGCCCCTGCACCGCGGTGGCGATCCAGGGGTTCCCCGCCGTGTCGCGCGCCCAGACGAAGCCGCCGTCCCAGGGCGCGTTCTCCGCCGCGCGGGGCTTCCCGTGGTAGTGCACGGTCACGGTGCGCGTCTCGCCCGCCCGCTGCGGCGAGGCCGGCGCGACGAAGAAGGCGTTCCCCTCGCGGCGGTACTCCAGCCGCCGGCCGTCCTGCACCACGCTGTCCACCACCAGCGGCTCCTGGAGGTCGATCTGCATCTCGCGGCCGGGGCGCAGCACCCGGTAGGCGATGCCGACGCGCCCGCGGACGCTGCTGTCCGCCGGGCTCACCCGCACGTCCAGGTCGTAGAAGGTCGCGTCCCACCACGCGCGCGCCGGCCCGATGGAGCCGCGCAGCGTGTCGGCGCGGGTGAAGCGCGGCGCGTCCTGCGCCGCGGCGGCCGCGGCGGAGACGACCAGCAGGGAAGCCGTGAGTAGGATCGATCGCATGGAAAGCCCGGTGTGAGGAATCGTCGCGGCCGCGCCTTGCAACCCGCGCGCCGCCGTTCGTGTTCCCGCGCGGCTACCCCACCGCGGCGGCCGCCGCACGCCCGGCCGCCCTGCCGGAGAAGATGCAGCCGCCCAGGAAGGTGCCCTCCAGGGCGCGGTAGCCGTGCATCCCCCCGCCGCCGAAGCCGGCCACCTCCCCCGCCGCGTACAGGCCGGGGAGCGGCTCGCCGTCGGCGCGGAGGACGCGGCCCTGCAGGTCGGTATGCACCCCGCCCAGCGTCTTGCGGGTGAGCAGGTGCAGCCGCACCGCGATGAGCGGCCCGGCCGCGGGGTCCAGCAGGCGGTGGGGCTTCGCCACGCGGATCAGGCGGTCGCCCACGTAGGCGCGCGCGGAGCGCAGGGCGGCGAGCTGCGCGTCTTTGCCGAAGGCGTTGCCCACCTGCGAGTCGCGGGCGCGGACCTCGCGCTCCACCGCGGCCGGGTCCAGGAGCGGCTCGTCCGTGAGCGCGTTCATCCCCCGCACCAGCTCCGCCAGCCCGTTCGCCACCACGAAGTCGGCTCCCTTCCGCTTGAACACCTCCACCGGCGGCGGCGCGCCCGGGAGGACCCGGCCCAGCACCTGGCGCACGCTCTTCCCGGTGAGGTCGGGGTTCTGCTCCGAGCCGGAGAGCGCGAACTCCTTCTCGATGATCTTCTGGGTGAGGATGAACCAGCTGTGGTCGTACCCGGTGGCGGCGATGTGCTCCAGCGTCGCCAGCGTGTCGAAGCCGGGGAAGAGCGGGGGCGGGAGGCGCCGGCCGAGCGCGTCCAGCCAGAGCGACGACGGGCCGGGGAGGATGCGGATGCCGTGGCCGCTCCAGACGGGCGCCCAGTTGCGGATGCCCTCGGTGTAGTGCCACATCCGGTCGGGGTTGATGACGGTGCCGCCGCCGGCCTGCACCACCTCCAGCATCCGCCCGTCCACGTGGTCGGGGACCCCGGAGAGCATGCTCCGGGGCGGCGGGCCCATGCGCGGGGGCCAGTTGCGGCGCACCAGCTCGTGGTTCGCGCCGATCCCGCCGGAGGTGACGATCACGGCCTGGGCGCGCAGCTCGAACGAGCCCACGACCACCCTGGAGCTGGGGGCGCCGCGCCCGGCTCCGCTGGGCTCCAGCACCTCGCCGCGGACCCCGTCCACCACGCCGCCGGTCGTGGCGAGCTCCGTGACGCGGTGGCGGAAGCGCAGCGACACCAGGCCGCGGCGCTCCGCGTCGCGCGCCCGCGCCACGAACGGCTCCACCACGGCGGGGCCCGTCCCCCAGGTGACGTGGAAGCGCGGGACCGAGTTGCCGTGGCCCGTCGCCAGCGAGCCGCCGCGCTCGGCCCACCCCACCACCGGGAAGAAGCGGATCCCCCGCTCGTGCAGCCAGGCGCGCTTCTCCCCGGCGGCGAAGTCCACGTACGCCTCGGCCCAGCGGCGGGGCCAGGCGTCCTCCGGCCGGTCGAACCCGGCGGTACCCATCCAGTCCAGCAGCGCCAGCTCGCGCGAGTCGCGGATCCCCAGGCGGCGCTGCTCCGGCGAGTCCACCAGGAAGATCCCGCCGAACGACCAGAACGCCTGCCCGCCGAGCGAGGCTTCCGGCTCCTGGTCCAGCACGACCACCCGGCGGCCGGCCTCCGCCAGCTCGGCGGCGGCCACCAGCCCTGCCAGCCCCGCGCCCACGATGATGACGTCTGCCTCGTCGCTCGCGCCCATGCGGTCACGTCCGTCTGCGGTGGGGAGGGGGACTGCGGGGGGACGGAGGGATGATGGGGGATCGGGCGCGGCTCCACAACCGCGGGTCCGCAAGGTGATCGCGCACGACCCACTGGCGCAGCTCCGATCCGGTCGTTAGAATCCATCCTGTCAGGAACCAAGCGCGCCTTCGATCCCCACCGGAGGGCGCGCGACTCGCAGACATATCTCCGCGTCCTTCTCACCGCTCCCATGCCGGCGCGGCGGGGATTCCGCGGATCCGCAGCGGAGAGTTCCCGCCTCGTCGTGAGCCGCGCAGGGCCGCGCCCCCGCCCGCTCGCACCGTTCCACCCATCCACACCCCACCCTTTCGGCACGGAGCGACAACGATGGACCGAACCACGCAGGTGCTCGTGATCGGGGGCGGACCCGCCGGCGCAACGGCGGCCACCCTCCTGGCGCGGGAGGGCTTCCGCGTCACGCTTCTTGAGCGGGAGGTGTTCCCGCGCTACCACATCGGCGAGTCGCTCCTGGTCGCGCTGAACCACATCTTCGACGTGCTCGGGCTGCGGGAGAAGCTGGAGGCGCACGGCTTCCAGCGGAAGACCGGCGCCTTCTTCGAGTGGGGCTCGGAGCGCTGGCTCTTCGACTGGAGCAAGCTCCCGGGGCAGCACCGCTCCTCGTTCCAGGTGAAGCGGTCCGAGTTCGACCAGATCCTGCTGGAGCACGCCAAGAGCCAGGGGGTGCAGGTGCACGAGGGCTGCGCCGTGCGCAGCCTGGCTTTCGAGGGCGACCGCCCGGTCCGCGCGAGCTGGCAGCAGGTGGTGGGCGGCGACGCCACCGGCGAGATCGAGTTCGACTACCTGGTGGACGCCTCGGGGCGCTCCGGCGTGATGGCGAACCGCTACCTGCACTCCCGCCGCCACAACGAGGCGTTCCAGAACATCGCCGTCTGGGGCTACTACCGGAACGTGGCGCACCCGGACGTGGGGCTCACCGGCCCCATCCTGGTGGGCTCCATCGACGAGGGGTGGACCTGGACGATCCCGCTGCACGACGGGACCACCAGCGTGGGGCTGGTGGTGCACGAGGAGTACTTCAAGGAGCGGCGCAAGACGGATTCGGTCCGCGACATCTTCCTGGACGGCATCGGCCGCTCGCGGCTGGCGAGCGAGGCCATCGCCCCGGCCGAGCTGGTCTCGGAGCTGCGGGTGGAGGGCGACTACTCGTACCTCTCCGACGTGCTCGCCGGGCCGGGGTACTTCCTCTCGGGCGACTCCGCGGCCTTCCTGGACCCGCTCCTCTCCTCGGGGGTGCACCTCGCCACGTATAGCGGCATGCTCGCCGCGGCCAGCATCGCCAGCATCGTCCGCGGGGAGATCTCGGAGGAGGACGCGGTCACCTTCTACGGCACCTGCTACCGCGAGCACTACCTGCGCTGGATGCTGATCGTCTCCACCTTCTACGACCAGAACTCGGGGAAGGAGACGTACTTCTGGAAGGCGCAGCGCCTCAGCACCGGCGACCTCAACGCCGCCGACGCGAAGCTCGCCTTCACCAACGTGGTGGCCGGGATCGAGGACCTCAAGGAGGCCGGGAAGACCGAGCTGCTGGCCGAGGTGTCCACCCGCATGCGCGAGAACCTGAGCCACAACGCGGTCGACGCCAGCGACGGGGCGGCGCCCACCCCCTTCTCGGACCTGCTCCGCGACGAGGACCTGCAGTGCCTCCCCACCGCCATGGGCTACCGCGTGGTGACGTGGCCACGCCTGGGGATCGTCCGGGCGGAGGAGCCGACGACCGAGCCGATGCTGGAGGCGGTGGCGGTCTGACCGCCGCCGGCCGGCGGGACACGGAGGGGGG
>DATABU010000102.1:0-2554 GCA_036259415.1 Longimicrobiaceae bacterium | reverse complement strand
GCCACGCTCCCGCCGCCGCGCCCGTACACCATTGCCGGCCGGATCACCACGGAGCGCACCCCCCGCCCCGCCGCCTCCAGCGTCGCCCGCTCCACCGCTGGGCGCCAGGCCACCAGCTCGGCGGCGGAGTCGGTGGGCGCGTCCTCGTCCGCCACACGGTCGCCGGGGCTCCCCAGCACCCACGCGCCGCTGGTGTAGACCCACGTCTTCCCCGTCCCCTCCAGCATCGCCAGGAGCGCGCGGACCGCCGCCGCGTCCGCGTCGCCCGGGAGGGCCGCCGCGTGGACGACCGCGTCGGCGTCAACGACGGCCGGGGCGAGCGCGTCCGGCTCCAGCAGGTCGCCGCGGCGCACGCCCGGCCCCGCCGCCCGGAGGCGCGCGGCCGCTCCGTCCGACCGGGCAAGCCCCGTGACCTCGTGCCCCGCCGCGAGGAGCGCCTCCGCCACCGCGCTCCCCACGTACCCCGTCGCTCCCGCCAGCAGCACCTTCATTCGCGCCTCCCGCCTGAGGACCCCGCACGCCGGTATGTACCCGCCCCGCCCCGCGGGCGCAACCCCGGCGGGCACGCTCCTGGCACCGGCGCGGGGCGGACGCGCACGGAGGGAGGACCGCATGGACGGCTGGATCATCGAGGCGATCCGCTCGCTGGGGGTGCCGGGGGTGGGGCTGCTCATGTTCCTGGAGAACGTGTTCCCGCCGCTCCCCTCGGAGGTCGTCATGCCGCTCGCCGGCTACCTGTCCGCGCGGGGCGGGATGAGCATCTGGGCCGTCGTGGCCGCGGGCTCCGCCGGGTCGCTGGCCGGGGCCGCGCTCTGGTACGCCGTGGGCCGCACCGTGAGCGAGGAGCGCCTGCTGGGCTGGGTGGAGCGGCACGGCGCCTGGCTGGCCATGACGCCCGAGGACGTGGGCCGGGCGCGGCGCTTCTTCCAGGACCACGGGGGCGTCAGCGTCCTCGTTGGGCGCCTGCTGCCGGTGGTCCGCACACTGATCTCCGTCCCCGCCGGCTTCAGCCGCATGCCGCTGGTGCCGTTCCTCCTCTACTCCGCGGTGGGGACGGTGCTCTGGACCGGGCTCCTCGCCTGGGTCGGCCGCTTCTTCGCGACCTGGCTGCCGCAGGTGGAGCGCTACCTGGGGGTCGCGACCTGGGTGGTGATCGGCGCGGCGCTGGCCTGGTACGTCCACCGGGTGGTCGGGCTGAAGCGTGCAGGGCATTGAGTGCGGATGCCGTTGAACGAGGACTGGGCAGCGGGGTTGGGCGTGCCCCCGGCTGCGCCGGGGTCGGGCTGCGGCTCCGTAGGGCAGCACACTACGCTGCCCAACGGAGGCGAGCCCCACGGAACTGCTGTGGGTCTCGCCGCTTCGCGCTCGCATCCCTCACGCGGGCCACCTGCCGGGGGCGGGGCTGCTCGCCTTCGGCTCGCGGGCGTCGCGTACGTCGCGGGCCGCCACGGGAGGCTTGACCTGCAGGGCGTAGCGCCACAGATTAGAGACCGATCGGTCTCAAACAAGGGGAGCCCCGATGCGGAACGGCGGGCAAACGCGCGAGAACATCGTCCGGCAGGCGGCGGGGCTCTTCAACCGGCAGGGCTACGCCGGGGCATCCATGTCGGACATCATGGAGGCCACCGGGCTCCGCAAGGGCGGCATCTACCGCCACTTCGAGAGCAAGGAGGCGCTGGCGCTGGAGGCGTTCGACTACGCCGTGGACGCCATGGGGCGCCGGTTCGCGGAAGCCGTGGCGGGGCACGCGCACGCGGTGGACCGGCTGCGCGCGCTGGTGGGGGTGTTCGCGGGGCTCCCGGAGGACCCGCCGGTCCCCGGCGGCTGCCCCATGATGAACGCCATGATCGACTCGGACGACGGCAACCCGCGTCTCCGCGACCGCGCCCGCCGGGCGATGGACGGGCTGCGGGGCCTGATCGCCCGCACCGTCCAGCGGGGGATCGAGCGGGGCGAGGTCCGGCCCGGCGTGGACGGCGACGCCCTGGCGACGCTGCTGGTGGCGGCCATGGAGGGCGCGGTGGCGCTGTCGCAGGCGTACGGCGACCCGGTCCACGTGCGCCGCGCGCGGGAGCACCTGGAGCGCCACCTGGAGGAGAGCGTCAGGGCCTGAGCGGCCGGGCGCGCTTTTTTTTGTTCACGGAGAGACCGATCGGTCTCTCAACGCGAGGAGGCGAGCATGGAGTCGAAGGCATACGACGTGGTGGTGGTCGGCGGGGGCCCCGGCGGGTACACGGCCGCCATCCGCCTGGCGCAGCTGGGGAAGAGCGTGCTCTGCGTGGAGCGCGAGAGCCTCGGCGGCGTCTGCCTGAACTGGGGGTGCATCCCCTCGAAGGCGCTGATCTCCGCCGCGGCGACGGTCGACCGCATCCGCCAGGCCGGCGCCATGGGGATCGACGCGGGCGAGCCCGTGGTGGACTTCGCGCGCACCCAGGAGTGGAAGGAGGGAATCGTCGCGAGGCTCACCGGGAGCGTGGGGACGCTGATCCGCGCCAACGGCGGCGAGGTGGCGTACGGCACGGCGCGCATCGCGGGCCCGCGGCGCGTGGAGGTG
>DATABU010000101.1:0-5205 GCA_036259415.1 Longimicrobiaceae bacterium | reverse complement strand
GCCGCTCCAGCAGCTCGCGCGGAAGCTCGACCCGCTCGTGCGCGCCCCGGTACGTCTGCACCGCCGGGCGCGGACGGTCCGTGGGCAGCTCCAGCAGCGCGGGCGCGCCGGCGAGCCGCTCCCTCCAGTACGCCACCTGCTGCCCCAGCGCCTCGCCCCGGAGCTGCTCGCGCTGCCAGACGGCGTAGTCGGCGTACTGCACCGGCAGCTCCGGCAGCGGCGGCTCCCCGCCCTCCAGGTACGCGGCGTAGAGCGCCGACAGCTCGCGGAAGAGCACGCCCATGCTCCACTCGTCGCTGACGACGTGGTGCATGCACGCGAGCAGCACGTGCTCCTCCTCCCCCAGCCGCAGCAGCCTCAGCCGGAAGAGCGGCCCCGCCGACAGGTCGAAGGGCCGCGCCGCGTCCTCCCGGGCGCGGAGACGCACCTCCGCCTCGCGCTCTGCCTCGCCACGGGAGGAGAGGTCCTCCACTGGCAGCGCGAAGCCGCCGAAGGGGGCGATCACCTGCACGGGGGCGCCGTCCCGCTCCGGGAAGACGGTCCGCAGCGCCTCGTGCCGACGGACGATCTCGCCCAGCGCACGCTCCAGCGCCGGCGCGTCCAGCGCGCCCCGGAGCCGCAGCGCCGCGGGGACGTTGTAGAAGACGCTCTCGGGATCCAGCCGGTGCAGAAACCAGAGCCGCTCCTGCGCGAAGGAGAGCGGCAGCGCCCCGCCGCGCCCGGTCGGCACCACCGGCGGCAGCGCGGGCAGCTCCGCGCGGCGGAGCTCCTCCACCCGCCCCGCCAGCGCCGCCACGCTGGGCGCCTCGAAGAGCGCGCGCAGCGGCAGCTCGACGCCGAAGACCTCCTGGACGCGGGAGACCACCCGCATCGCCAGCAGCGAGTGCCCGCCCAGCTCGAAGAAGCTGTCGTGCGCGCCCACGCGCTCCAGCCGCAGCACATCGGCCCAGACCCCCGCCAGCACCTCCTCCACCGGCGTGCGCGGCGCCACGTAACGCTCCTCCGCCGCGTACTCCGGAGCCGGCAGCGCCCCGCGGTCCAGCTTGCCGTTGGGGGTCAGCGGCAGCCGGTCGAGAGCGACGAACGCGCCCGGCACCATGTACTCCGGGAGGCTGCGCCGCAGGTGCTCCCGCATCCCGTCCGCCTCCGCCTCGCCCACCACGTACGCCACCAGGCGCCACTCCCCCGACGCGTCCTCCCGCGCCACCACCACCGTCTGGCGCACCCCGGGGTGCTCGAGGAGCCGCGCCTCGACCTCCCCCGGCTCGATGCGGAAGCCGCGCACCTTCACCTGCTGGTCGATACGGCCCAGGTACTCCAGCTCTCCCGAAGCCAGCCAGCGCACGCGGTCTCCCGTACGGTACGTCCGCGCCCCCGGCTCCGGAGCGTACGCATCCGGGAGGAAGCGCTCCGCCGTCAGCTCCGGCCGCCCCTGGTAGCCTCGCGCGACCCCCGCCCCGCCGATCCGCAGCTCTCCCGGCACGCCGGGCGGCACCGGCGCTCCGCGCGCGTCGAGCACGTACACGCGCGTGCCGGCGATCGGCCGCCCGATCGGCGGCGCTCCCGCTGCCCTCTCCACCCGGCGCGCCGTGGACCAGACCGTGGTCTCCGTGGGGCCGTACAGGTTCCAGAGCGCGCCCACGCGCGGCAGCAGCCGCTCCGCCAGCGCGGGGCCGAGCGCCTCGCCACCGCAGAGCGCGCGCAGTCCCGGCCGCCCCTCCCACCCCGCGTCGAGCAGCATCCGCCAGGTGGCCGGGGTCGCCTGCATCACCGTCGCGCCCGCCTCGTCCAGCGCCTGCGCCAGGAGCCGCGGGTCGATGGCGGTCTCGCGTGCGGCCAGCACGACGCGCGCGCCGGCGACCAGCGGGAGGAAGAGCTCCAGCCCCGCGATGTCGAAGGCGAGCGTGGTCACCGCCAGCAGCACGTCGTCCGCGGAGATCCCCGGCTCCCGGCGCATGGCGTCCAGAAAGGCCGCCAGGGAGCGGTGCTCCACCTGCACGCCCTTGGGCCGGCCGGTCGAGCCGGAGGTGTAGATGACGTACGCCAGGTGATCGACCCCTCCCGCGCTCGGGGGAGGCACTGCGGGCTCGGCCGCGGGCTCCTCCCACTCGCGGTCCACGGCCACCACCGCGACGCCCTCTCGAACCGGGAGCGCGTCGCGCAGCCCCTCCTGTGTGAGCAGCACCGCCACGCCGGAGTCCTCCAGCACGTATGCGATCCGCTCCGCCGGGTGGGTGGGGTCGATCGGCACGTAGGCTCCGCCCGACTTGAGCACGCCCAGGGTGCTGACCACCAGCTCCAGGCCGCGCTCCAGGCAGAGCCCCACCCGCACCTCGGGCCCCACGCCCAGCCGCAGCAGGTGGCGGGCGAGGCGGTCGGCCCGCCGGTCCAGCTCCCGGTAGGTCAGCGAGGCGTCCTCGAAGACCACGGCCAAGGCGTCAGGCGTGCGCTCCGCCTGCGCCTCGAAGAGCTGGTGGACGGAGCGCCCCGCCGGGTGCGCCGTCTCCGTCCGGTTCCACTCCTCCACCACCTGCCGGCGCTCCGCCTCCGGGAGCACCTCGACGTCTCCGACCGGCCTCTCCGGCGCCGCCTCCAGCGCCTCCACCAGCCCCGCCAGCGCCGTGTGCATCCACGCGCAGACCCGCGCCGGCTCCACCGAGGCGTGCACCTGCGCGGTCAGCGCGAACCCTCCGCCCAGGTCGTCCACCGTCAGCGTCAGCGGGTAGTTGGTCCGCTCCTCGGAGTAGATCTCCCGGATCCCTTCCAGCGCCGGCCCCGCTCCGGCCGTGCGAGCCTCCTCCCCGCCCGCGCCGTGCCGGTAGTTCAGCAGCGCGGAGAACAGCGGGGTCGGCGCATGCACCCGGCTGCACCGCTGGGCGAGCACCAGGGAGGCGTGCTCGTGGCGCAGCAGGTCCGCCAGCAGCACGTGCATCCGCCGTACGCTCGCCTCCACCCCCGCCTCCGCCACCCGGATCCGCACCGGCAGCGTGTTGATGAACGGCCCGACCATCCGGTCCGCTCCCGCGCCACCCTGCATGCGCCCGAAGAGCACCGTGCCGAAGACCACGTCATCGCGGCCCGACACCCGCGCCAGCACCTGCGCCCACGCCACGTGGCACACGCTCGCCGCGCTCACCCCCAGCCCGTGCGCCCGCTCCCGCAGCCGGCGGGCGAGAGCCGCGTCCACCTCCAGCCGGGCTTCGGCGATCCCCGTGCCGTCGCCCTGCACGTCCAGGAGCCCGAACGGCGCCGTCGGCTCGTCCACGTCGCCCAGCAGCCCGGTGAAGA
Source organism: Longimicrobiaceae bacterium (assembly GCA_036259415.1). Classification (GTDB taxonomy): domain Bacteria; phylum Gemmatimonadota; class Gemmatimonadetes; order Longimicrobiales; family Longimicrobiaceae; genus JAFAYN01. The sequence goes on along the minus strand of DATABU010000101.1, from coordinate 1,917 downwards.
ACGCCTCGTGCTCCTCGCGGCTCACCCCCAGCCGCGCCTGCGCCACGAGGTTCCGGAACGGCAGGGCGGGCGGGAGCCGCTCCGCCTGTCCCAGCAGGTGCATCTGCACCTCCTCCTGGAGCACCTCGAGCGTCGTGTGGTCGCTCACCAGGTGATGGTGCAGCAGCAGCAGCAGCCAGCGGTCGTGATGCGGATCCCACGCGACGCAGGCCCGCAGCATCGGCGCCCGGCGCACGTCGATCCGGTAGTGCCGGGGATCGAGCCGCTCGCGGAGCTGGATGGCCGCGTCGCCCGCGGCCGGGTCCAGCTCCACCCGCTCCACCGGCAGCGGGGCCCTGCGCCACACCACCTGGACCGGCTCCGGGAGCCCCTCCCACACCACGGCCGTGCGGAGGACGTCGTGCCGGTCCATCACCGCCTGGAGCGCACCCACGAAGGCGTCCAGCTGCTCCCGGCGGGCGAAGGCGAACACGCTCGGCAGCAGGTAGGGATCCCCCTCCGGGCTCAGCAGGTGATGGAAGAGGATCCCCTCCTGGAGCGGCGCCAGCGGATAGATGTCCTGCACGTTGGCGGCGCCGCCCGGCACGCCCTCCACGATCCGGTCGATCTCCGCCTGCGTGAGCTCCACCAGCGACAGCATCTCGGGCGTGACCACGGGCGGGGGAGACCACCAGCCGTCGCCGTGGCTTCCCGCCATCTCCAGCAGCGCCGCCCTGTGTGCGCGCAGCCCGGCGAGGAGAGAGGCATCCAGCGTCGCCGTGTCGACGGAGAGGGCCAGCCTGTCGCCGCGCTTCCGCAGCCGGATCCCGGCGCCGTGGAGGCGCGCCAGCACTGCCTGGATGCTCATAGGTAGAACTCGGGGATCTCCGAACCGTCCTCCAGGTCGTCCGGCGCCGGCGCAGGGATCAGGTTGGCCGGGAGCTCGACCCCGTGCGGCTCCCTCCCCACCGCGGCCGCCAGCGCCGCCAGCGTCGGGGTGGTGAACAGCGCCTGCACCTCCGCGTGGAGGCCCGCCTGCCGCATGCGCTCGATCAGCCGCACCGCCAGCAGGGAGTGACCGCCCGACTCGAAGAAGTTGTCGAGCCGTCCGACCCGCTCCACCCCCAGCACTTCGGACCAGATCTCCGCCAGCGCGGTCTCCACCTCGCCCGCCGGAGCCTCGTACGCGCGCCGCACGTGGGCGCCGTCCTCCGGGGCGGGCAGCGCCCTCCGGTCCACCTTGCCGCTCGGCGTCAGCGGCAGCGCTTCCAGCCGCACGTACGCCGCCGGCACCATGTACTCCGGCAGCCGCTCCAGCAGGTGCGCCCGCAGGGCCTCGACTCCGACCCCTTCGTCGCCCGCCCAGTACGCCACCAGCCGCCGGTCCCCCGGCACGCCGGAGGCGCCATCCCGCGCCACCACCACCGCTTCCTTCACGGCCGCGTGCTCCGCCAGCCGTGCCTCGACCTCCCCCGGCTCGATGCGGAAGCCGCGCACCTTCACCTGCTGGTCGTTGCGGCCCAGGTACTCCATCGTCCCGTCGCTCCGCCACCGCGCCAGGTCCCCCGTCCGGTACAGCCGCGCGCCCGGCTCTCCACCGAAGGGGTCCGGGACGAACCGCTCCGCCGTCAGCTCCGGGCGCCCCGCGTACCCGCGCGCCACCCCCGCCCCGCCGACGTACAGCTCGCCCGCCACCCCGACCGGCACCGGCTCCCTCCATCCGTCCAGCACGTAGACGCGCGTGTTCGCGACCGGCCGGCCGATCGGCACCGAGCCCCGCCCGTCCCCTTCCGGGTCGAACCGGTGGATCATGCAGCCCACCGCAGCCTCCGTGGGGCCGTATTCGTTGTGGATCTCCAGGTTCCCCCGCGACGCTTCGGCGACCGAGCGCGCCAGCGCCGTCCCGAGGTCTTCCCCGCCCACCACCAGCTTCCTGAT
>DATABU010000100.1:0-5698 GCA_036259415.1 Longimicrobiaceae bacterium | reverse complement strand
GGGAGCGCGCGCGGGGCGTAGAGCAGCCGGCACCCCCCGTCCCCGAACGCGGCGCGCAGCCGCCCCAGGGCGCCGCGGTCGGCCAGCCGCTGGCCGGGGGGGAGGAGCAGCACCACGTCGTCCGGGCCGCACTCGGCCCGGATCCAGGCGCCCGCGGCCGTCTCCGGGCCGCCCTCCGCGCCGGCGCGCACCCGCCGCAGCCGCGGGTCGGGGGGGAGCCGCTCGGCCGGGTCCTCGCGCGAGCCGGAGTCGATCACCACCGCCTCCCACTCCTCGTCCTCCTGCCGCAGCAGCAGGTCGAGCGCCTCGTCCAGCTCGGAGCCGGGGTCGCGCACCGGGAGCAGCACGCGCAGCCGGCCCACCGCGGCGCCGGGGAGGCGCGGGTGCAGCGCGTCCAGGCTGAAGCGGCGGTTGCGGACCACCTGCGCCACCGCCTCGGGCGGCAGCCGGCCGCCGCGCAGGAGCGCGTTGTCGGTGGCGACGGCCTCCGCGTGGTCGCCCACGTAGAAGGCGCTCACCGCGTACTCCACGGGGAGCAGGTACTCGTAGACGTTGCGGTCCACGAACAGCCGGTTGCCGGCCGGCACGGGGAGCTGCATCCCCCGGGAGAAGAACATGTGCGCCACGGCGTGCTCGCCGGCGGTCTGGTGGTGCACGCCTATGCGGAAGAGCGGCTCGGCGCGGTCGGGGGAGTGCTGGTACGCGGCCAGGTACGCGGCCAGGGCCTCGGGCCAGGGCTTCTCGGTCCCCTCGGCGATCTGCGCCAGCTGGTAGAGGGAGAACCACACCTCCTCGGCCCAGCCGCCCATCTCCACCCGCTGCCGGTAGTAGCGCGCCGCCTGCTCGTAGTCGCCGGCGTCGCGGTAGCTCTGGGCCAGGTAGAACACGTAGCGCGTGTTCCCCGGGTCGTCCAGCAGCGCCCTCTCCAGCAGCAGCGCGTCGCGCCGGTAGGTGAGCGGGTCGCGCGCGCGGGCGCCGTCGTGCCGCGGCAGGGTGCGGATGCCGGGGAGCATCGCGTCGGTGCGCGCCTCGTCGCAGTGGATGTACTCGTGCAGGACGCCGCTGTAGCGCCAGGGGAGCGCGTCGCGCACCAGCTGCTTGCGAAGGTAGGCGTACGCCCCGTAGCGCACCTCCACGTCGTAGGAGTCGGCGGTCAGCTCCGGCAGCTCCCAGCCGGGGTCGGTCTCCACCGTCTCGTCGGCGTCGATCACGAACACGTAGTCCGCCCGGCCGCGGGCCAGCGCCAGCGCCTCGCTGCGGTTGTGCGCGAAGTCCACCCACGGCCGCTCCACCAGCTCGCCGGGGAGGTGGGCCAGGTGGCGGCGGACGATCTCCTGCGTGCCGTCGGTGGACCCCGTGTCCACGATCAGCCAGCGGTCGATGAGCGGAAGGACGGAATCGAGGCAGCGGCGGATCACGGGCGCCTCGTTCTTCACGATCATGTTCAGGCAGACGGTCTGTCCCTGTCGGTTCACGGGCGGGCGGGTCTCACGCGGGTGGATAGGGCTCGAGCCGGTACTTCCCGTCGCCCTCGGCGACCAGCAGGTACTCGGCTCCGGTGGGGGTGGTGCGGGTGCGGGCCGGGTCGAAGGGGCGCAGCGGGTCCAGCCGCACGTCCGCCGCCTGCTTGCGGCTGTGCTCGCCCGACACGGTGGACTCCAGCAGCGCGCCGAACACGATGCACCCCGCCAGCGGACCGGCGAGGGGGAGGCGGATCCCCACCCACGGCTCGTCGGGGAGCGCGGGCCGCGCGACGACCAACCCGTCCACCTCCCCCGCGCCGTCGCGCGTGGACGCCACCCGCAGCCCGGCCGCGAAGCCGAACTCCGTCACCCCCTTCGGGAAGGCGACCGGGGCGTCCTCGGCGACGACGGGGTCCGACGCCTCGTCCGGCCGCACGGCCACACGGCCGCGCAGCTCGGCGCCGGGGCCCGACGCCCAGGCGGACCAGGCCCAGCCAGTGGCGGACGGCGCGGGGAGCCCGCCGTCGCCGCGGAGCGCCGCCTCCAGCTCGGGCGCGTGCGCCGCGGCGGGAACGGCGCGCAGGAACACGTACCAGCCGGGGCGCTGCGGCGTCCCCCGGTCCGCCCAGGTGTCGCGGAGCGGGAGCGTGTCCTTCGCGCCCGCGGCGTCCCAGAGCAGGAACACCCACGTCTCGCGGCCGGGGGGGGTGTACAGCGCCGTGCCCGGGATGCGGGTCAGCGTGCCCGCGTCCGCCGGCGCGCTCATGGCCCCGTGGGTCCGAAGGCCCCGCTGGGCCCCAGCGGGCCGGTGTTGGTGATGGCCTTCGCGAGGGACCAGATCAGGTCCCTCGCCGGCCCGTACCGGGTGCCGCCGTTGACCGCCCAGGCGAGCTCGCGGATCACGTCGTGGATGTTCACGTAGCCCGTGGGTCCCTTGTCTCCGGTGGGGCCTTTGGCTCCGGTGGGACCCTTCTCGCCCTGGAACCCGGTGGGCCCCCGGTCCCCGACGGGGCCCCGGTCTCCCACGGGGCCCTTGTCGCCGACGGGGCCTTTGTCGCCGACGGGGCCTTTGTCGCCGACGGGTCCCTTGTCTCCCGAGGGGCCCCTGTCGCCGGGCAGCCCCTTGTCGCCGGTCGGGCCCCTGTCCCCCGCCGGGCCCCGGTCTCCGGACGGACCCTTGTCGCCCACGGGGCCTTTGTCGCCGACTGGGCCCTGATCGCCCACTGGACCTTTGTCGCCCACCGGACCCTGGTCCCCGACGGGTCCCTGATCGCCCACCGGGCCTTTGTCGCCCACCGGCCCCTGGTCGCCGACCGGCCCCTTGTCACCGACCGGCCCCTGGTCTCCCACAGGGCCCTGGTCTCCGGGCGGCCCCTTGTCGCCTGCGGGTCCCTGATCGCCGACTGGGCCCTGATCGCCCACCGGGCCTTTGTCACCGACAGGTCCCTTATCCCCGACAGGGCCCTGGTCTCCCGGGGGGCCCTTGTCGCCGGTGGGGCCGCGGACGCTGTTGAGCACGACGTAGTTCCAGCCCAGGCTGGGATCGTCGCCCAGGCCGCGTGGGCCGTTCTGCGGCGGGGGAGCGCTCCCCCCGGTCGGGTCGCTCATGGCGTCATCCTTTCGAGGCGCCGCCCCACTGGACGGCGCGCACGGGGAGCTGGAGGTTGCGGAGGCGCAGGATGGGGAGCGTGCCCCCCTCCGCGCCGGTGGAGAACACGGTGAGGGCGAACACAAGCCGCCCGTCGTCGCCAGTCACGGCGCTGGAGCGGTGCCAGTCGTTCAGGCTGGCGGCGAGCTCGGCCGCGAAGGTCCCCACGTCCGCCGGCGAGATCGGGCGCGAGGGCACCAGGAGCACGGGCGTGGTGGCCACCAGCGCGTCGTCGCCCGTCCCCGCCAGCGGGAACCCGTACGAGCAGAGCATCTCGATGGTCTGCGGCGCCCCGCCGCCGGGGGTCACGTCGGTGGCCTGCCGCAGCAGCGACAGCAGGTGCTCGGCCAGCGGCCGCGGCCCGGAGCCGCCGGAGACGTCGATCGGCGCGTCGTTGTCGATCAGCGGCACCAGCGGGTCCACGAACTCCTCGAACGGCGTCCGGTAGATGAAGTCGTCCGCGGTGGGCACCGGCCCGCCGCCGCCCGTGGGGCCCAGGGGCCCGTGCGCCACCAGCCGGTCGTTGCGCGACACGGCGATGGCGCCGCGGCCGGTGGAGTTGCGGATCACGTCGCGCCCGTCGAAGCGGAACCGGTAGGTGAGCGTCTCGTCCGCGCGGAACCCCGGCGGGAACGTGTAGAAGCCGTCGCTCCCCTCCATGGGGAGGAAGCCCGGCTCCGGGCCCGTCTCGCCGCCGCCGGTGGTGCTCTTCACGAACACCAGCGGCCAGGTGCCCGACGCCCCCCGCGGACCCGCCTCCGGCGCGGCCAGGCGGAAGCCCGGACCGTCGGACTCGGGGTCCAGCCGCAGGGTGCGGAGGAGCGCGTCGTCGGCCAGGGTGGTCATGCGATAGCGGAAGACCTCCGCCGCCCCCCCGGCCCCGGCGGCCTGGAGGGCGCCGCGGTCCAGCGCCGCCGCCACCTTCTCGGCCAGCAGCGACAGCGACTGCACCGCGTAGGCTGCCACCGGGTCCTGTGCGCCCGGGGGGAGCGCGGGGAGCCGCGCCAGGTCGTCCTTGAGCCGCGGGTACGCGTCGGCGAAGGCGGCCAGCCAGCGGAACAGCTCGGGGGAGACGGCGGCCGCCGCGCGCAGCCCCCGCGGCTCGCCGAAGGTGACGCGCAGGTGGTCGGTGTCCTGCGCCGCCTTGCGCGTCTGCACGTCGAAGCGGTAGTCCCACCTGCGCGCCCGGACGAAGTCGGCCGCGCCGGGGTCCGTGGCGACGCCGCTCTGCGCCGCCAGGACGGAGGGCGGCGGGTACGCCCGCAGCGGGATGGGCACCTGCACCTGGGGGATGGCGGTGCGCACGCCCGCGTCGATGCCGCCGCGCGAGCGGTCCAGCGGCAGCACCAGCGAGAGCCAGCGCGACGCCTGGTAGCTCCCCGCGCCGGGGACGTCGCGGATGGCGTACTCGACCTCGTTGACGGCGTAGTCCAGGTTCAGCAGCAGCTTGTCGCGCTCGGCCGCGTGCTTCACCGTCAGCAGGAAGGAGAGCGGAGGGGGCGGGCCGCCGCTGGCCCCCATGGGCCCCAGGCTGACCTTGGCCGTGGAGATGGACATCTCCGGGAGCGGGTCGGCCATGCGCAGCACGGCGCCGGGACGCAGCACCGCGCGGTCGCGCAGCAGCACGGCCAGCCGGTCCACGTCCAGCGGGCGGTCCTCGTTGGCCTGCGACACGCCGCGCGCCACCCCGGCCAGCGTGTCCGTCTCCCGGACGTCGTAGGGACGGGGGAACTCCTCCCGGTCGGCCACCAGGGGCCCGGCGCGCAGGATGCCGGCGAGGTCCTGGTTGGCGCGGGCCACCGAGTCCACCCCGCGCCCGAAGAACTCGGCGAAGGTGGTGAAGGTGTCGCTCCCGTACGCCTCGCGCGCCGCGCGCGAGAGCGGGAAGGTGGCGCCGGGCACGAACACCGGCTCGTCCCGGAAGCGGGCGACGAAGCGCTGCCACGCCTCCCAGTACCCGGGCGCGGCGGGATCGGTGGGCACCCCGCGCCGGGCGGCGAGGCGGTTCAGGGTGTCGTCCGGGCGCACCCGCTCGCCGTCCAGGACGGAGCCCGTCCGCAGCAGCCCCTCCATGTCGGCGGTGACCTGCGCCAGGAAGGGCGCCGCCACGCCGAACACCTCCGCCACCGCCGCGTACGACCCCTGCGCCGGCGCGCCGGCGGCCCACGCCGGCTGCCGCGGCGGCCCCGCCGCGCCGAAGACCGGCGCAGGGAGGGTGTACACGGCCGGCACGACCTTGCCCGAGGCGCGCGGCGGGTACGGCCCCTGCGGGCGCGTGGGGACCGGCGACTCCACCCGCACCGGGAACTGCACCACCGCGCTCACGTCGTACGCCTCGCCCAGGCGCACCAGCATCTGCTGGTAGAGGGCCTCGCGCGCGGCGTCGAGGTCCGGGCCGCCGGTGGGGCCCGGCGTCTCCAGCACGGAAACCACGTTCTCGCGCAGCGCCTTCGCCAGCCGCTGCTTGGCGCGCACGATCCGGTCGAAGTCCGCGGGGCCGCTGGGCACGGGCCCGGTGCACCCGGTGGGGCCGGCGGCGACCTCCGGCTCGGCGGCGCCGGCCCCGGCGCGGAGCCTCCCCGACGTC
>DATABU010000099.1:0-1788 GCA_036259415.1 Longimicrobiaceae bacterium | reverse complement strand
AGGCGCCGACGCTGGCCGGGATGGCGGCGCGCATCGACGCGAGCCGGAGCGCGGGACCGGTGGACGCGCCGCCGCCGATCCTCCCGGCGGAGCGGGGCGAGCCGCTGCCGCTCTCGTTCGCGCAGGAGCGGCTCTGGCTTCTGGAGCAGATGCGGCCCGGCGACGGCGTCTACACCATCCCCGTCGCGCTGCACCTCTCCGGAACGCCGGACGTGGAGGCGCTGCGCTGGTCGCTCGGCGAGGTCGTGCGGCGGCACGAGGCGCTGCGGACCGTCTTCCGCCGCGCGGGCGACCGCGCGGTCCAGGTGGTGCTCCCCGCGCCGGCGTTCGCGCTCCCGGTGGAGGACCTGTCTTGGCTGCGCGAGCGGGAGCGCGCGGGCGTCCTCCGCTCCCGCGCCCGCGACGAGGCCCGCCGCCCCTTCGACCTGGAGGCGGGGCCGCTCTTCCGCGCCCTGCTGCTGCGCGCCGCCGACGGGGAGCACGTCCTCGTCCTCTCCATGCACCACGTCGTCGGCGACGGGTGGAGCATGGACGTGCTCTTCCGCGAGATGGCGGCGCTCTACGGCGCGCGCGTCCGCGGAGACGGCTCGCCCCTGCCGCCGCTGCCGGTGCAGTACGGCGACTTCGCCGCCTGGCAGCGCGGCTGGCTGTGCGGGGAGCCGCTGGACCGGCTGCTCGGGTGGTGGAAGTCGCGCCTCTCGGACGCGCCCGCGCTGCTGGAGCTTCCCACCGACCGCCCCCGCCCGCCCGCGCGGAGCTTCCGCGGAGCCACCCACGGCTTCCGCGTCCCCGCGGAGGTGGCGGACGGGCTGCGCGCGCTGGACCGGCGGGAGAGCGCGACGCTCTTCATGACGCTGCTCGCGGCCTGGCAGCTCCTGCTCGCGAGCTGGTCCGGGCAGGAGGACGTCGTCGTCGGCGCGCCGGTGGCGGGGCGCACGGCGGGCGAGACGGAGGGGCTGATCGGCTTCTTCGTCAACACGCTCGCGCTCCGCGGCGACCTCGCGGGCGACCCGCCGTTCGTGGAGCTGCTCGCGCGCGCCCGGGAGTCGGTGCTCGGCGCGCACCTGCACCAGGACGTGCCGTTCGAGCGCGTGGTCGAGGCGCTGGAGACGGAGCGGAGCCTGAGCCGTTCGCCGGTCTTCCAGGTCATGCTGGCGCTCCAGCCCCGGCCTCCCGCGGCGCCCGACCTCCCGGGCCTGCGGACCACGCTGGAGGAGATCCCCACCGGCACCGCCAAGTTCGACCTCACCCTCCAGGTCACGGACGGGGGCGACCACCTCGCCGTGGCGCTGGAGTACGCCACGGACCTGTTCGACGCCGCGACGATCGAGCGCATGGCGGAACACTTCCGCGTGCTCCTGGCCGGCATCGCCGCGGACCCGGAGCGCCGCGTCTCCGACCTCCCGCTGATGACCGCGGAGGAGCGCCGCCGGGTCGTCTCCGACTGGAACGCCACCGGCCGCCCGTTCGCCGCCGGTCCACTCGTCCACGAGCTGGTCGCGGAGCAGGCGCGCCGCCGCCCGGAGGCACCCGCCGTGGTCTGCGGCGACGCGGTGCTCACCTACGCCGATCTGGACGCGCGGGCGGATGCTCTCGCCGCCGAGCTGCGGAGGCGGGGCGTCGGCCCGGAGTCGCGGGCGGCGGTGCGGCTGGAGCGCACGCCGGAGATGGTGGTCGCGCAGCTGGCGATCCTCAAGGCGGGGGCGGCGTACCTGCCCATCGACCCGGCCACGCCCGCGGAGCGCGTCGCGTTCATGCTGGCCGACGCGGGGGCGGTGGAGGTCACCC
>DATABU010000098.1:0-14202 GCA_036259415.1 Longimicrobiaceae bacterium | reverse complement strand
TTCCAGCACCGCCTGGACCTCCGCGACGCCGCCCGCCGCATGCTCCGCCGCAAGCGCGAGGGCGTGGCCGCCACCGCCGGGCGGCTGCACGCGCTCTCGCCGCTGGGCGCGCTTGCGCGCGGCTTCGCCCTCCCGCACGGGCCGGAGGGCAGGCTGCTGCGCCGGGCCGCGGACTTCGCGCCCGGCGGCCGGTTCACGCTCACGGTGGCCGACGGCTCCGTCCCCTGCCGGGTGGAGGAGCCCGCGGCCGCCCCCGCGGAGGCGTAGGATGCAGGAAGAGCAGGTGCGGTTCGAGGCGGCCATGGAGCGCCTGGAGGAGATCGTGGAGCGGATGGAGGGGGAGGCGCTGGAGCTGGACGAGGCGCTCGCCCTCTACGAGGAGGGCGTCCGGCTGCTGCGCGCCACGCAGGGAGTGCTGGACCGCACCGAGACCCGCATCCACGAGCTGCTGGCCGACGGCGACGGCGTCCGCCTGGAGCCGTGGGAGCCGTCGTGACGGCGCTCGCCCCGGCCGGATTCGACCTGCACGCCTTCCTGGAGCGCGAGCGCGCGCGGGTGGAGCGGGCGTGGGGCGCGGTGGCGGAACGCATCGTGCGGGAGCTGCGCGGCCCGCTGGCGGAGGCGCTCCGCTACGCGCTGGGGACGCGGGGGAAGCGGCTGCGCCCGGTGCTCTGCTGCGCCGCGTACCGCGCGGTGGCGGGCGCCGAGCCGCCGGAAGGCGTCTACCGGCTGGCCTGCGCGCTGGAGCTCGTCCACACCTACTCGCTGGTGCACGACGACCTCCCCAGCATGGACGACGACGACCTCCGCCGCGGGCGGCCCACGGTGCACCGGGTGCACGGGGTCGCCCTCGCCACGCTGGCGGGCGCGGCGCTCCTCCCGGCCGCCGCGGCCGCGCTGGACGGCGAAGCGGCGGAGCTGGGGCTCGCGCCGGAGGAGCGGGGGCGGCTGGTGCAGGAGCTGTGCGCCGCCGCCGGCGCGGGGGGGATGGTGGGCGGGCAGCTCCTGGACCTGGAGGGCGAGGGGGCGGAGCTGGACACCGCGGCGCTGGAGCGGATCCACGCGGCCAAGACGGGCGCCCTGCTGGCGGCGTCGCTGCGGCTGGGAGCGCTGGCGGCGCGCGGCGAGCCCGGGCAGCTGCGGGGGCTCACCGGCTACGGCGAGGCGCTGGGGCTGGCCTTCCAGATCGTGGACGACGTCCTGGACGTCACCATGCACTCGGAGGCGCTGGGGAAGACGGCCGGCAAGGACGAGTCGTCGGGGAAGGCCACCTACCCCGCGCTCTTCGGGGTGGAGGGGGCGCGCCGGCTGGCCCGCCAGCGCACCGGGGAGGGGCTGCGGGCGCTCGCCGGGGCGGGGATCCGCTCGCCCGAGCTGGAGGCGCTCGCGGCCTACGTGGTGGAGCGTGAGCGGTGAGCGAGGCGCTGCGCCCGCTCGTCGACTGGAACCCGCCGCTGGCGCTGGCGCTCTTGGCGATGCTCACGGCGCAGGCGTACAAGTTCCTCACCGCGCTGGCGCGCCGCCGCCGGGCCGACTTCACCCGGCTGGTGGGGACGGGCGGGATGCCCTCGGCGCACGCGGCCTCGGTGACGGCGCTCACGACGGCGGTGGGGATCGGCCACGGGTGGCACACCCCGCTCTTCGGGGCCACGGCGTTCTTCTCGCTGGTGTTCATGTACGACGCCACGGGGATCCGCCGGGCGGCGGGGAGGCAGGCCCGCATCCTGAACCGCATGTTGGAAGAACTGCAGGACTACCATAAATTGAAGCCCGAGCGGCTCTCGGAGCTGCTCGGGCACACGCCGCTCGAAGTGCTGGTCGGTGCCGTCTACGGAGCGCTGCTCTCGCTGGCGCTCCATCCCTGAGGCAGACGAAGGAAAGGGGTCCCGTGTCGCTTCTCGATTCGATCCAGTCGCCCGCGGACGTCCGCGCGCTCCCCGAGGACCGGCTCAAGGCCCTCGCCGACGAGGTCCGCGGCCGGATCCTCGACATCGTCTCCGAGCACAAGGGCGCCCACTTCGGCTCCAACCTGGGGACGGTGGAGCTGACCATCGCCCTGCACCGCGTCTTCGAGACCCCGCGTGACCAGCTCGTCTGGGACGTGGGGCACCAGGCGTATCCCCACAAGATCCTGACCGGGCGCAACGAGCGGATGCCCAGCATCCGCCGCCGCCACGGCCTCTCCGGGTTCCTGCGCCGCGACGAGTCTGAGTACGACGTGTTCGGCGCCGGGCACGCGGCCACCTCCATCTCCGCGGCCTGCGGGATCGCCGCCGCGCGCGACCTGCGTGGGCAGGACTTCGAGGTGATCGCCGTCATCGGCGACGGCTCCATGACCTGCGGGCTGGCCTACGAAGCGCTGAACAACGCGGGCGACACCGACCGCGACATGATCGTCGTCCTCAACGACAACCAGATGTCCATCTCCCCCAACGTGGGGGCGCTGCACAAGTACCTGGGGATCCACAAGAAGCTCACGGACATCCGCACCTCGCCGCTGTACAACAAGGTGCGCGACGAGGTGAAGCGGCTGGTGCACGCCGCTCCCCGCATGGGCACCCTCGGCGAGATGATGGAGCACTTCGCCGTGCGCGCGGACGACGCGGTGAAGGGGATGTTCGTCCCGGGGATGATCTTCGAGGAGCTGGGCTTCCGCTACGTGGGCCCGGTGGACGGCCACGACGTGGACCAGCTGGTGGAGACCCTCCAGGCGGTCCGGGAGATGAAGGGTCCGCGCCTGGTGCACGTGGTCACCACCAAGGGGAAGGGCTTCGCCCCCGCGGAGGAGGACCAGGTCAAGTGGCACGCGGCCGCGCTCTTCGACAAGGCGACGGGCGCGCCGCTGAAGAAGGGGGGCGGCGGCCTCCCCCGCTACCAGAACGTGTTCGGTGAGGCGCTGACGGAGCTGGCGCGCGAGCGCCCGGAGGTGGTGGCGATCACCGCCGCCATGGCGACGGGCACCAGCACCGACGTGTTCCAGCAGGCGCACCCCGAGCGCTTCTACGACGTGGGGATCGCGGAGGGGCACGCGGTCACCTTCGCCGCCGGCCTGGCGACGCAGGGGATCCGCCCCGTGGTGGCCATCTACTCCACCTTCCTCCAGCGCGCCTACGACTCCATCGTGCACGACGTGGCGCTCCAGGACCTGCCGGTGGTGTTCTGCATGGACCGCGCGGGGATCGCCGGCGACGACGGCCCCACCCACCACGGCGGCATCGACGTCGCCTACATGCTGGCCGTGCCGGGGATGACCATCACCGCGCCCAAGGACGGCGAGGAGATGGTCGCGCTGCTGCGGCTGGCGCTGGAGCACGAGGGCGGCCCCTTCTGCATCCGCTGGCCGCGCGACTCGGTCCCGGCGGCGGTGCCCCCGGTGGCGGAGATCCCGGCGGTGCCATACGGGACGTGGGAGACGCTGCGGCAGGGGCGCAAGCTCGCCATCCTCGCCACGGGCAGCATGGTGCTTCCCGCGGTGGCGGCGGCGGAGGCGCTGGCCGCGGAGGGGATCCCGGCCACCGTGGTGAACGCGCGCTTCATCAAGCCGCTGGACGAGGAGGCGCTCGCCCGCCTCTTCCCGACGCACTCGCACGTGCTGACGGTGGAGGAGGGGACGGTGGCGAACGGCTTCGGCGTCTACGCGCGCGCCGCCATCGGCGAGCGGTGGCCGGAGGTGCGGGGCGCCTCCATGGGGCTCCCGGACGCCTTCGTGGAGCACGGGGAGCGCGGGGAGCTGCTCGCGGAGCTGGGGCTCACGTCGGAGGGGATCGCGGAGCGCGCCCGGGCGCTGCTGGGCGCGGCCAAGCCGCAGGCGCTGCTCGAGAGTGCCTGACGCGCGCTCCGGCGCCCCCGCCGCGCGGGTGGGCGTCGTCGGCCATTCCCGGTACGAGCAGCTGCACGCCACCCTGGGGCGCGTCCGCGACTTCGCGGAGCGCCACGGGGTGGCGCTCTTTTTCGACGAGGAGCTGCTTGGGGAGCAGGCCGGCCCGGAGATCCGCGGCGCCGCGGCCGGGCTCCTGGGGCCGGAGGAGTGCGCGGAGCTCGACCTGCTGCTGACACTGGGGGGCGACGGGACGCTGCTGCGCGGGGCCCGGCAGGTGGCCCGCTACGGGGTGCCGGTGCTGGGTGTGAACTTCGGGCACGTGGGGTTCCTCACCTCGGCGCCGCCGGACGAGCTGGAGGAGTCGCTGGAGCGGGCGCTCTCCGGCGATATCTGGCTGGACGAGCGGATGACGCTGGACGTGCGGGCCGAGGCGCCGGACGGCACCGTGCGCGGGGAGTTCCTGGCGCTGAACGACGCGGTGCTGCACAAGGGCGGGGTGGCGCGGATGATCCGGCTGGCGGTGCACGCGGACGGGGAGGAGGTGGGGACCTACTCCGCGGACGGGATCATCCTGGCGACGCCCACGGGCTCCACGGCCTACTCGCTCTCCGCGGGGGGACCCATCGTCTCGCCCTCGGTGGACTGCATCGTCGCGACGCCCATCTGCCCGCACACGCTGGCGGTGCGGCCGCTGATCCTCCCGGCTTCGGAGACGGTGTCCGTGGAGGTGCTGACGCCGTCCGGGGAGCTGCTGCTGACCATCGACGGGCAGGAGGACGCGGCGCTGATGCCGGGGGACCGCGTGGTGGTCCGCCGCTCGCCGACGCCGGCGCGGCTGGTGCGGTTCACCGGGCAGACGTTCTTCTCGACCCTGCGGCGGAAGCTGCGGTGGGGGGACTTGGTGGAGCGGGAGCGGTAGGGGGCCGTTCCGGATAACGGCCGATGTCTGGAATCCGTACTAACGGCGGTGGCCCTACACGAAGGGGTTGAGATGAAATGTTTCTGGGTCGCGCCCAGTGTGTCCTGGATATCGGGCCACTTGTAAGTAGTTGGGCGGCTGTCCGTGCAGCACCAGTCGGGGTACCGCGTTATGTTGGTGCATCACCCGAGCGGAGATAGCAATCCATGACCGATCTCCTTGAAGAGGCGTTCCGCAAAGCCAGCGCGCTGCCCGAAGCGGAGCAGGATGCACTCGCTGCCAGCATCCTCGCGGATCTGGAGGACGAGAGCCGCTGGAGCGAGGCTTTCGCGAACACGCAGGATCTGCTGGCGGAGTTGGCCGCAGAGGCTCGTGAGGAGCATCGTGCTGGCCGCACCTTCCCGCTCGACCCCGACCGCATGTGAGGTCGCGGACCACCGCTCGCTTCCGGAAAGCGCTCGCGGATTTGCCGGAGCAGGTGCAGGAGCAAGCGCGGGCGGCATATCGGCAATTTCTTCGGGATCCTCGGCACCCGGGTCTGCGCCTCAAGCAGATTCACTCGACCCTTCCAATCTACTCCGCTCGCGTGGGCCTGCACTATCGCGCGGTTGGAGAGCGCCAGGAGGACGACACGGTGGTGTGGTTCTGGATCGGCTCGCACGCGGAGTACGATCGCCTGATCCGCCGGCGGTGAACGCGTCATGTGGCCGGGACGCAAGTGCCTGTCGAAGTGGGCACCTACGGCCTGACTAGAGCGCTGCAGGCGACATGCGGCCGGCCGTGCCCGCCGAGGAGTCTCGCGTCAGACTCGCCGTTCGCGCGTGAAAGGGAAGCACGAGTGATCTTGCCCGGTGTACTCGCACCCGTGCCGCGCGTGATCGGAATGTGCGGATGGGCGGGAGCGTGGGTACGAGGAATTCAGGATCGGCGCCCTGCTCCGGAAGGCCCGTGAGGTCGCCCGAGCTGGCGACCTCACGTCGCACGTGACGGCCTGCCTAGCGAGACGAACAGGGCAGCAAGATCGACGGCATCTGGCGCATGCGGCGGCTCGATCAGGGTCACGCCTCGCCTGATGGCGCCCGGCCCCAGCAGGAACCCTCGACCGGGGGGGTGTATCAACCCGGGCCGCCGATCCCCTTCCGGAGAACCGAGATGCGCAGATCCCTGGCCGCGCTGCTGCTGTGCGCATGCGCCACCTCTCTTGCGGGGTGCAACCTGTCCAGCCTGATCTGCGGCGCGGAGGAGGAGCGCGCCGTCACGGTCAACTCCGACCCGACCCTCGCCTACATGCGCGCGCCCGGCGCCGCGCCGACGCAGCTGACGCTGATCTCCCGCGTCACCGACTTCGAGCTGGGCGAGGCCGCGTTCGGCGAGCTGTTCAGCGCGGTCGAGCGCGGAGCGGACCTGGGCAGGGGCGTGGTCCTCGCGATGACGGGGGACGACCCCGCCACCGGAGAGACGGTCGCCCTGTACCTGGCGCTCCCGACGCCGCTGCGGAGCGGGACCACCATCCCCGTGGGCGGCGCATTCCAGGTGCCCCTGGGCGACGTGGGCAGCAACCATCTCGCTCCCCGGACCCTCGCCGATCCCTCGCGGGCCGAGGTCGCCTTCCGGTCCGGGACCTACCACTTCCCGCCGCCCGAGTGGCGCACGACGTTCGTTGCGACGCAGGCGAGCGGCACGGTCCGGGTGACCAGCCGCTACGGCCAGGGCTTCGCGCTGCAGCTGGACCTCACCGTGACCGATGCCGCGGGGCGCGTAGCGCGCCTCCAGGGCCGGGCCGGCGCCTTCTCCGAGCGCTACACGCCGCCCTGTACCTGAGCTGAACGCCGCCGGCGTGCGAGGTGCGTGCACGCGCCTGGCTGAGAGTAGTGGAATCGGGGAGGCGCATGGTGACCGCGGCACGTGCCGCCGCGTCCAGGGGTGCGGTCTGGCCGCATGCGCCTGCGCTGGGGGCGTCAGGCAGCACCCGCTCACCCGTCGGACGGCGATCCCGTGACACTGCGACTTCGTGCCTGGCTCCTTTCTCTTCTCGTCGCCCTCCCCTCCGCACTCGCCGGCCAGAGCATCGGCGCGAACGTCGGTCCCGCGGTGCCGCTCGGCTCCCTGGCCGAGTACCGCCACGTCGGGTTTCGCGCCCAGGGCTCACTCTCCGCCGCGAGCGGCCTCCTCCGTGCCGAGGTCGCCGGCGTCTACATTCCCGGGACCGACGACCCGGATGCCTCCGACTGGCGGACCCGTGACTGGCGCTCCGTGAGCATCGGCGGGAGCGTCCTCCCGATGCTCGGCCGGTCCGAGGCGCTCCGCCTCCGGGGGCTCTTCGGCCTGTCCGCGCACCGGAGCCGCATCCGCGGAGTGTCGAACCCCTACGGGACGGTCCCGGGGCTGCAACTCGGAGCCGTGCTGGAGCGCTCCTGGCGAACGTCCCTCCTCACGGCCGAACTGGGTCTGCACGTGGTCGCCTCCGACTACGGGGTGGACGAATCCGGCGGGGCGTTCTTCGTCCCGCTCCTGGTGGGCTTCCGCTGGTAGCCGGCGCGCCCCGCCGGCCGCGCGCGCGTCCCTCCCCGAACCCGTCTCAGGCGCGCATCCGTCTTGCGCGCCGGAGACGGGCGCCAGACCTTGTGGGAGGCCCATTCGCAGTCCACGCGCGGAGGTGATGAATGAACGATCCAGTACGGGTGGAGTACCTGCGCGACTGCGCCGAGTCGTTCCGCAAGTACAAGTCGATGGCGGACCGGTCGCTGGAACGCGTGACCGACGAGCAGTTCTTCGCGCTGCTCGACGCTGACTCGAACAGCCTGGCCGTGCTGGTGAAGCACATGGCCGGCAACCTGCTCTCGCGCTGGACGGACCTGCTCACCTCCGACGGAGAGAAGCCGGACCGCGACCGGGACTCGGAGTTCGAGGTCGCCTCCTCCGACACGCGGCCCCTCCTGATGCAGCGCTGGGAGACGGCCTGGGCGCTCGTGTTCCGGTCGATGGACGCGCTCACCCCCGCCGACCTCGACCGCACCATCCGGATCCGCGGCGAGCCGCACTCGCTCGTGCAGGCGCTGAACCGGCAGCTCACCCACGCCGCGTACTACGTCGGGCAGATCGTCCTCCTCGCCAGGCACCACCAGGCCGACGGCTGGGAGTCGCTGAGCATCCCCCGCGGGCAGTCCCGGCAGTTCAACGCCGCCATGGCTACGGCGCCGCCACGCGCCCGGGCCTGACCACGCCAGACAGGGAGCGCGCGCATGTCAACCGATTTCACCGAGTTTCTCGGGTTGGCGGTGCTGAGCCTGGCCATCACCTTCGTGCTGTTCCGCTGGCTCGAATCCCGCGCCGACGCCCAGCACGCGCTCCTCGGGGGGACGATCAAGTACGGCGGCGCACTGGCCGGGTTCGTCCTCGTCTTCTGGCTCTCCTCCCGGGTGTACGCCACCTCCTTCTCGGGCGGGGACCGTACCGAGATCAGCCTCGCCGGCGAATACGACCTCCGGCAGCAGAAGGCGAACGGCCAGGAGCGCTCGGGGTGGGCGACGATCCGTCAGCGGAACGGCAGGCCGGACTTCGACATCAGCGGCGAGGTGGAGAGCGTGAGCACGCCGCCCTCCGTCTCCTTCCAGACCGTGGTGGGAGTCATCAAGGGGCGGCGGCTGATCTGGCTGTACGAGAACGCCAGGCGCGAGATGGGTTTCGCTCTCGGCGACGTGCGCTCCGACCACCCGGACCGCATCGTGCTGCTGTACGCGGACGTCCTCGGCAGTGACCTGAACGCGGACGTGGAGGGCCGCCTGGTCCTCACCCGGCGTGATCCCGATGCGCCCGGGCGGTGACCACTCCTGGGGCGGGCTGCGGGGAGGCCCGCGCATCCACCTGGACCATCCTGCGCCATGTGCCGCAACATCAGGACCCTGGCAAACTTCGAGCCGCCCGCGACCGACGACGAGGTCCGCGCCGCCGCGCTCCAGTTCGTGCGGAAGCTGAGCGGGACCACGCACCCGTCGCGCGCGAACGAGGCGGCGTTCGACCGCGCCGTGGACGCGGTCGCCGAGGCCGCCCGGACGCTGCTCGACTCCATCGAGACGAAGTCGCCCCCGCGCGACCGCGAGGAGGAAGCCACGAAAGCCCGCGCCCGGAACGCCCGGCGCTTCGGGTAGACGGGGGCTCCGGCCCCACGGCAGGACCCGCGCCGGGGAGCGCTGCGTGGAGAGGGTGAACCCGGCCGGCGGGAGCCCTTCATCGTCTCCGGGACGAGCGCGCCCCGGCGGACACGGACCGGCTCCGAACCCGTGACTCCCCCCACCCGCGCGCCCCGATGACCACGCAGCCGAACGAACCGGGCTCGGGCTGGTCGCGCCTGGTCGAGGCCGAGATGATCGTCGCGCTCGCAGCGGTGCTCATCGGGGTCTGCGCGCTCGGCGTCTCCCCCGTGCAGGTGCGCATCATGCGCGCGGAGCAGCACGCGTCGGTCCGGCCGCTCCTGTTAGTGAGCCAGAGCTACTCCCAGGGCAGTCGGCCGGCAATCGTCCTGATCCGCCCCGGGCGAGACCGGATGCTCCCCTCCTCCGGCGGGCCGCTGGCGCTGGAGGACGCGGTGAAGCACGCCCGCAACGCCTCGCGCGAGGCGATCGTCCCCGACGTCCGGGTCGTGGAGCGCGAGCGGAGCGGCCGCTTCGCGTACGTGCACGAGCCCGGACGCTGAGCATCGCCCGCGGCCCGCGGATGAGCTCACCGCTATTCAGCCCGGAGCGAGACCTGCGGATCGACCGAGGCCGCGCGCCGCGCCGGCCGGTAGCTCGCGAGCAGGGCGACGCACCCCAGGAGTCCCGCGATCCCGCCGAACAGGAGAGGGTCGAACGGCTCCACCCCCGCCAGTAGCAGCTGGAGCGCGCGCCCCAGCGCGAGCGCCCCGAACAGGCTCACCGCCGCTCCCACGGCGGTGATGCGAAGGCTCCGCCCCAGGACCATGCGCACGACGTCCCGGTCCGTCGCTCCGAGCGCCATCCGGACGGCGATCTCGCGCGTGCGGCGCGTGGCGTCGTACGCCATGACGCTCTGCAGGCCCGTGGCGGCCAGGAGGAGCGCCACCCCCGCCAGCGCGGCGAGCACCACCGCGAACCATGCGAGCGGCGCGCGGAAGCGCGCCAGGTAGCTCTCCATGGTCATCGCGTCCGAGAGCGTCGCCTCCGGCGCCACGTCGCGCACCACCGCCGCGACCGCCGGAAGGAGCGCCATCGGGTCCCTGGTGGCGCGCACCGCCAGGTCGACGACGGCGGGTGGGTGCCGGAGCGCGGAGAGGTAGACCGCGGGCACCGGATGCGAGCCGGACCCGATCCCGGGGGCACGGACCTCGTCCACGATCCCGACGACCGTGTACCACCCGCCCTCGCTCCCGCCGACCTGGATGCGCTTGCCGAGCGGCTCCACCTCCAGCCGGCTGGCGAAGAGACGGTGGGCGGCGACGTCGTTGATCACGGCGACCGCCGGGGCTCCGCCCGTGTCGCCCGGGCGCATCTCACGCCCCCGCAGGACGGGCGCCCGGAGGGCGGCGAAGAAGCCCGGGCCGACGGCGTGGATGCGCGCGAACGTGCTGCTCGTCGGCTGGACCACGTGCGCCATCTCGCACTCGGGGCAGATCGAGATGACGCGATCGGCCGTGCCCAGCCCCAGCCACGCGCCGGGAGTCCCCATGCCCACGTCCAGCACGCCGGGGAGCGCGGCGATCCGACTGCTCAGCTCCTGGTAGAGGAGCTGCCGCTCGCGCGAGCCCGGGGCATCCGGGTCGGGGAGGCGAAGCTGGACGGTGAGCGTGTCGCGGGGGTCGAAGCCGGGCCCGGAGCTCTCCGCTCCCGGGAGCGCGAACCCGCGGAGCAGCAGGCCGGCGCCGGTGAGCAGCACGAGCGAGGCGGCGACCTGCACCACCGCGAGCGCCTGGCGCGTGAAGACCTCCCCGCGGCCGGCCGTGGCGCGTCCTCCGGTCGCGAGGAACCGCCCCGGGTCCCGGCGCCACGCCACCGCCAGGGGAGTATGCCAGGCCAGGAGGGTCGCCAGGACGAAGACGCCCGCCACCGCCGCCCGGCTCAATCCGTCGGCCGGGGCGTCGCCCCACGGGGGGGGACCGCCGGGCCAGGAGCGCCGGAGCAGGCCCGCAGCCCCCGCAGCGATCAGCAGGCCCAGCCCGCACGCGGGCACGAGCAGGACCGCCCCCCCGGTGAACAGGTGCCCGGCCAGCCGCCAGGGGCTCGCGCCGAGCACCGCCCGGAGGGCGATCTCCGGGCGCCGCGCCGCGGCCCGCGCGAGGAGCAGCGCGACGGCATTGACCAGCGCGACCGCGAGCAGGAGCAGGGCGAGTGCGAGGAGGACCCCGAGAAGGGCCTGCATCGCCCGGTCCTGGATCACGGGGATGGTCTCCCGGGCGGCCGTCCAGCCGGGGAGCCAGCCCGTCGCCCGCCCGCCATCACGCACGAGGGGGTCCGTGTACAGGACGGACCGGAGCGCGGCGTCGCGGACGATCCCGACGACGGGGATCCCGAACCCCAGGCCGGCCGCCAGCGCGAGCACCACCGCGGCGGGGGACCCGGGCGCCCCGCGGAAGCTGCGGACCCGGGGTCGTAGCGGTCGCACGGGTGAAGCCATCGCTCCTCCTCCATCGCGGGCGAAACCTCGCGTCCCCGGACCCGCGTACGATATCCGCATCGGCGCGCCCGCGCCACGCCGACCGGCGGCGCCTTTCTTGCCGGGCGGCTGCGGCATGCGAAGCTACCTCGCCCCCGCCGCGCTCCTCCTGTCGCTCGCCGCCGGCTGCGCCCCGGCCGCCACCGGCCCCTCCGCGCCGCGGAACGTCCACCCCGGCTTCGACGCGGCCGTCTTCCCGGGCGAGGCCGCCATGCGGAGGTGGCGGGAGGCGTCGCCCTACCGCTGGACGGGCTACTACCTCCCCGCGCCCTGCCACCGCGACGCGTCGTGGAGCGGCACCCGCGAGCTCCTCGAGCGAAGCGGCTGGGGGATCGCCGTGCTGTACGTGGGGCAGCAGGCGTTCGAGGGGCCGCCGCCCGACACCGCGCAGATGGGAGGCCGCCCGGTCCTCTGCTCGCGCACGCTGCTGACCCCGGAGCGCGGCCTCGCCGACGCGCGGGACGCGGTCGCCAGGGCGCGGGCGGAGGGCTTCGCGACCGGGAGCACGGTGTTCCTGGACGTGGAGCGGATGCATGTCGTCCCGGACAGCATGCTCGCCTACCACCGCGCCTGGACGGACGAGCTGCTCCGGGACGGCACCTACCTCCCGGGCACCTACGCCCACCAGGCGAACGCCGCCGCGCTCTTCGCCTCGGCGCGGGCAGCGTACGCGCAGGCCGGGCGGACCGACACCCCTCCGTTCTGGATCGCCGGGGGCTCCGGGTTCTCGCTGGACCAGCCGCCGTACGCGGTCGGGCTGGCGTACGCCCGCATCTGGCAGGGCGCGCTGGACGTGGACCGCACCTGGGGCGGGGTCCGTCTGCGGGTCGACGAGAACGTTGCGGACCGGGCCTCCCCGTCCGCACCTTGAGGCCCGCGCCCCGCGCGGTATCCCCTTCCACACGAACGTCCCCGGTCCGATGAGAGCCACGGCGCCGCTCCCGCTCCTGCTCGTGCTCGCCGCCACTCCGCTCCCGGCGCAGGTCGACGCCGTAGTGCACAGCAGCCCGTCGCCCCGCGTGGTCGCGCCGGCCGAGGGCGAGCGGCGCGTCCTCCCGGACGGGCGGGAGATGCTCCTGAAGGTGGGGCCCGCGAACACCGGCTCGGGATACCTCTTCCTGGGCGCGGAGGACCTCCCGCCGGGGACCTCCATCCCGCGCCACAGGCACGAGCTGGACGAGGAGATCCTGATCGTGCAGCGCGGCGAGCTGACCGTGGAGCTGAATGACACCGCGCACGTGGCCCCGGCGGGGAGCGTGGTCTTCCTGCCACCGCGAAGCTGGGTGGCGGTGTCCAACCGGGGCTCCGCGACGGCCACGGTGATGTTCGTCTTCCCGCGGGGGAGCGTGGAGCGCTGCTTCCAGTACATCGGCCGCGCGCCCGGGGAGGCGCCCCGGCCCCGGACGGCCCAGGAGCAGGCGGAGGAGCGGCGCGCCTGCCAGATGACGTACCGGTCGCACGCGCACTGACCCCGCCGCCTCGTCCGCCGCGCTCGCCCAGGTGCGCAGCGTCCACCTCCTCGGCGGCGCACCGCCGAACGGCCCTTGCGATGAGGCCGGCTCAGTCGCACACTCCTGCCCGGTCCGGCCACGTCCCGTCCCCCGCCTGGAGCGCACATGAGTGAGCACGTCCTGGTAGAGGCCCGCGAAGCCGTCCTGCACGTCCGGCTCAACCGGCCCGAGAAGAAGAACGCGCTGACGGTGGAGATGTACGCCGCGCTCGCGGACGCGCTCCGGCGGGCGGAGGACGATCCCGCGATCCGCGCGGTGGCGCTGGGGGCGGAGGGCGACGCCTTCACCGGCGGCAACGACCTCGCCGACTTCCTCCAGCGGCCGCCCACGGACGAGACCAGCCCCGTGCTGCGCTTCCTGGAGGCGCTGATCGGGGCGCGCAAGCCGGTGGTGGCCGCGGTGAACGGGCTGGCGGTGGGGGTGGGGACGACGCTCCTGCTGCACTGCGACCTGGTATACGCCGCGCGGAGCGCCCGCTTCCACCTCCCCTTCGTCGGCCTGGGGCTGGTGCCGGAGGCGGGCTCCAGCCTGCTGCTCCCGCAGCGCGTGGGGCAGGCGCGCGCGGCCGAGCTGCTCCTGCTGGGCGAGCCCTTCGACGCGGAGCAGGCGCTGGCGATGGGCCTGGTGAGCGCCGTCTTCCCGGACGGGGAGCTGGCGGCCCGGGTGGAGGAGCGCGTGCGGCGCCTGGTCGCGCAGCCGCCGGCCGCGGTCCGCATCACCAAGTCGCTCCTGCGCCGCGCGGACCGCGCCGCGCTCCCCGAGCAGATGCGCGAGGAGTCGGCGCTCTTCCTGGAGCGGCTCCGCTCGCCCGAGGCCCGCGAGGCCATGCAGGCGTTCATGGAGCGCCGCGCGCCCGACTTCTCCCGCTTCGCCTGACCGTGCGCCCGCAGGTCCGGCCCGCCTGGGAAGCGTTCCACGCCGCGTCCGAGGCCCGGCGGCAGGACGTGCACGACCCCGCCAGGGCCACCGCGCTGAGCGGGGCGCGCGCCGCCCTGGACCGGGCGCTGGTGGAGGTTCTCGCGCGCGTCCCCTACCGCACCCGCCGCGTCGCCGAGCTGCGCCCCGGGCGCGACGGCGGCCACGTGCACCTGGCGGTGAGCGGCGACGTGTCCATCCAGGGCTGGCGCCGCGCGAAGGGGCAGACGCTCTGCGGCGAGCCGCCGGGGCGCTACGCGGGCGACCGGCCGGTCACCTGCGCGGCCTGCCTCCGCCTCCTCGACCGGCACGTGGACCAGGAGACGGACCCGCCCGAGCTGCCCCTGTTCTGACGACGCGAAGGGGCCCCC
>DATABU010000097.1:0-2271 GCA_036259415.1 Longimicrobiaceae bacterium | reverse complement strand
GCTGCGGACGGTGGAGGAGCTGGGGGCGTTCCGGACGCTGGAGCGCAACCTGATCGCCGGGGGGGGCGGGGGGGAGCCGGTGGAGGTGGCGGAGATCAGCGCCGCGGGGTTCCGGGTGGCGCGCGTCCCCCCGCTGCTGGGGCGGCCGCTGGTGGACGCGGACGAGCGCGCGGACGCGCCCCCGGTGGTGGTCCTCGGCCACGACCTGTGGCGGACGCGCTTCGGCTCCGACCCCGGCGTGGTGGGCCGGGCGGTGCGCCTCGGGAACACCGTCCACACGGTGGTGGGCGTCATGCCCGAGGGCTTCGCCTTCCCCATGAACCACCGCGCCTGGACGCCCCTGCGGGCGGACCCCGCCGCGTACGAGCGGCGGCAGGGGCCGGGGATCACCGTGTTTGGCCGGCTCGCGCCCGGCGCGTCGCTCGCGGACGCCCGGGCCGAGATGGAGGCCATCGGGCGGCGGACCGCCGCCGCCTTCCCCGACACGCACGCGCGGCTCCGCCCCCTCGTGCTGCCGTACACGGCGCTGTTCATGGACGGCACGCCGCGCTGGGCGCTCCACGTGGCGCAGCTCCTGGTCAGCCTGCTGCTGGTGGTGATCTGCGTGAACGTGGCCGTCCTGGTGTACGCCCGCACGGCCACGCGCCAGGGGGAGATCGCGGTGCGGAGCGCGCTGGGGGCCAGCCGCCGCCGCATCGTCGCGCAGCTCTTCACGGAGGCGCTGGTGCTCTCCGCGGCGGCCGCGGCGGTGGGGCTCCTGGCCGCCCGGCTGGTGCTGGCGCAGGTGGACGCCTTCATCGCGCGGGAGCTGGCGCACTTCGGCGGCGTCCCCTTCTGGATGGAGTTCGGCCTCTCCCGCGGCGCGGTGCT
This sequence comes from Longimicrobiaceae bacterium, assembly GCA_036259415.1. Classification (GTDB taxonomy): domain Bacteria; phylum Gemmatimonadota; class Gemmatimonadetes; order Longimicrobiales; family Longimicrobiaceae; genus JAFAYN01. The sequence continues at coordinate 1,401 of DATABU010000097.1, read as the reverse complement.
CTACGTGGCGGGGCTCGCGGTGCTGGGCGCGGCCATCGTGGGCGTCGTCCCCGCGCTCCAGGCGACCGGGCGCCCGGTGCAGGCCAGCCTCCGCGGCCTGGGCGGCGGGACGGGGATGCAGATGGGGCGGACCTGGACCGTGCTGATCGTCGCCCAGGTGGCCTTCGCCGTGGCCGTGCTCCCCGGGGCCGTGTTCACCGCGTGGGAGTCGCTCCGGTACGGGACCTCGGACCCCGGCCCCTCCACGGAGAACGTCCTGACCGCCGAGCTGGTGATGGACCGGGAGGACCCGCCGAGCGCCGCGGCCGACGCCTACGCCCGCGAGTGGGACGCCCGCTACGCGGCCCTCCAGGGGGAGCTGGCGCGCCGCCTGGAGGCGGAGCCCGGCGTCGCCGCCGCGACCTTCGCGTCGAGCGCGCCCGGCCAGGAGCCCGAGGCGCGGGTGGAGGTGGAGGGCGCGCCGTCGCTGGCGGAGCCGGCGGCCTCCGCGGTGCGCTCCGGCCGGGTGGCCGCCAACTTCTTCGAAGCCCTGGGCGTCCCGGTGCTGACGGGCCGTGGGCTCCGGCCGGAGGACGCGGGCGCCGCATCGACCGCCGTGGTGGTGAACCGCGCCTTCGTGGAGGAGCGCCTGGGCGGGGGCAACGCCCTGGGCCGGCGCGTCCGCTTCCTGGAGCGCGGGGAAGGGGAGCGGGCGGAGCCGGGGCCCTGGCACGAGGTCGTGGGGGTGGTGGACGACTTCCCCGCGCACGCCACGGAGCCCGGGGCGGTCCGCGCCCGTGTCTACCACCCCCTGGCCCCCGGCGGGGCCGGTCCGGTGCTCCTCGCCGTGCGGGTGCGGGGGGTCGCCCCGGAGGCGTACGCCGGCCGCCTGCGCGAGGTGGCCACGGCGCTGGACCCGGCGCTGCACCTTCGCGAGACCCGCACCCTGGACGACCTGCTGCGCCAGGAGCAGGGGGCCATGCGCCTGACCGCCCTGGCGGTCGCGCTGGTGACGCTGAGCGTGCTCCTCCTGTCGGCGGGGGGGATCTACGCGCTGATGTCCTTCACCGTCGCCCGGCGCCGGCGCGAGATCGGGATCCAGGCCGCCCTGGGCGCCGACCCGCGCCGCATCCTGGGGAGCGTCTTCTCCCGCGCGCTGGGGCAGCTCGGCCTGGGGGTGGCCGTGGGGCTGGCGGTGGCCGGCCTGCTGGAGGCGCTCTCCGGGGGCGAGATCCTGGGCGGCCGGGGCCTCGTCCTCCTCCCCGTCGTCGCGGCGCTCATGGTGGCGGTGGGGCTGCTGGCGGCGCTCGGGCCCGCCCGGCGGGGGCTGCGCATCCAGCCGAGCGAGGCGCTCCGGGCGGACGCGTAACCCTCCGCGGGGAGCCGGCGCTCGGCCTCGGCCAGGTCGTCGGAGACCACCTC
>DATABU010000096.1:0-3953 GCA_036259415.1 Longimicrobiaceae bacterium | reverse complement strand
CCTCGGCGTGGAGGTGCCGGACGACCGGCGCGGCGCGCTCCAGGACATCCACTGGTCCATGGGCGCCATCGGCTACTTCCCCACCTACACGCTGGGGAACCTGTACGCCGCGCAGCTCTGGGAGACCATCCGCGCGCAGCTACCCGACCTGGACGCGCAGATCGCCCGCGGCGACTTCTCCGCGCTCCTGGGGTGGCTGCGCGAGAACGTCCACCGCCACGGCCGCCGCTTCCACGCCCCGGAGCTGTGCGAGCGCATCACCGGCCGCCCGCTCTCGCCGGAGCCGCTGATGCGCTACCTGGAGGGGAAGCTGAAACCGCTGTACGGGATCTGAGGGGACCTCACCCGGCTCGCTGGATGCTACGGCGACCCCCTCCCCCCGGCCCCCTCCCCGCAAGGGGGAGGGGGAGCACTGCGGGAGGGCTCCGGCAGGTCGCGGTGTGCGGCCGCAGGAGGCCCCCTCCCCCGCGAGCGGGAGAGGGGAGGACGACTTGCCCCGGCTGGGCGCCCGCGTGAGGGATGCGAGCGCGAAGCGGCGAGACCCGCCGGTCGTTTGGCGGGGCTCGCCTCCGTTAGCGGGCGTAGTGTGCCCGCTTACGGAGCCGCAGCCCGACCCGAGCGCCAGCGAGGGGCACGCCCAAACGGCTGTTCGAGGTCGCGACATCCCGTTGCCCCGCCCGTCGCCGGCTGATACGTTTTCGGCTCACAGCCACCCCGAATTCTGGACGGATGCGCGCGCAGTGACGCAAGCGATCGCCAGCACCGACCTCCCCTTCCCCGTCTTCCGGCGCGGGAAGGTGCGGGACGTCTACGACCTGGGAGACGCCCTGCTCATGGTCGCCACCGACCGCGTCAGCGCCTTCGACGTCGTCCTCCCCCAGCCCGTCCCCCGCAAGGGCGAGGTCCTCACCCTGATCTCGGCCTGGTGGTTCGGCCGCACCCGCGACGTGGTGCCCAACCACCTCCTCGCCGTCCACCCCGACGACGTCGTGGCCCGGCACCCCGAGCTGGCCCCCACGCGCGAGGTGTGGGCCCGCCGCGCCATGCTGGTGCGGAAGACGGAGCCCTTCCCGGTGGAGTGCGTGGTGCGCGGCTACCTCTCCGGCTCCGCGTGGAAGGAGTACGCGGCGTCCGGCACCCTGGCCGGGGAGCCGCTCCCGGCGGGGCTGGTGGAGTCCGGGAGGCTGGAGCCGCCGGTGTTCTCCCCCGCCACCAAGGCGGAGACGGGGCACGACGAGAACATCCCCTTCGGCCGCATGCGGGAGATCGTCGGGGTGGAGGCGGCGGAGCGGCTGCGCGAGGCCAGCTTCGGGCTGTACCGGCGGGGGCTGGAGATCGCGGCGCGGGCGGGGATCGTGATCGCCGACACTAAGTTCGAGTTCGGCCGCGACGCGGACGGCGCCGTCCGGGTGATCGACGAGGTGCTGACGCCGGACTCGTCGCGCTTCTGGCCGGCGGACCGCTACGCCCCGGGGCGCGGGCAGCCCTCCTTCGACAAGCAGCCGCTGCGCGACCACCTGCAGCGCCTCGCGGACGCCGGGAGCTGGGACATGCGGCCGCCGGGGCCGGACCTCCCCCCGGAGGTGGTGGAGGAGACCTCGCGCCGCTACCGGGACGTCTTCCGCCGCATCACGGGACACGGCCTGGACGACTTCCCCCTCCCCCGCGAGGTGGCGGGGTGACGCCCCCCGTGGACGCCGGCGTGCACCCGCGGCGCAGGCGGCTGCGCCGGGGAATCGTCATCCTCCCCAGCGCCTTCACCCTGGGGAACCTGTTCCTGGGGATCTGGGCGATCGTGGAGGCCACCCGCGGAAACTTCTCCACGGCGGGGTGGCTGATCGTGGGCGCCGCGTTCATGGACATGTTCGACGGGCGCATCGCCCGCTTCACCGCCACCGGGAGCCCCTTCGGCGAGGAGCTGGACTCGCTGGTGGACGCGGTGTCGTTCGGGGTGGCGCCGGCGCTGATCGCCTACTTCGCCTTCTTCAGCCGGGGCGGCGAGTGGAACTGGATCATCTCGTTCCTCTTCATCGTCGCCGCCATCCTGCGGCTGGCCCGCTTCAACATCGAGCAGGCGGGGACGGCCAAGTCGGCCTTCCACGGCCTCCCCTCCCCCACCGCGGGGGTGTGCGTCGCCACCTTCTACGCCTTCACGCAGACCCCGTTCTGGCGGGAGGTCTTCCCGCGGGTGAACGTGGGGCGCGTGGCGGGGTGGCTGGTGCTGGGGGTGGCGATCCTGATGATCAGCAACGTGCTGTACTCGGTGGTGCCGCGCTTCAGCCCGCGGACCTGGGGCGGCCGGCTGGCCATCTTCCTGGCCCTCGCCTCCATCGCGGCGGCGTTCACGGTGCCGCAGTACTTCTTCTTCCCCATGTCCATCCTCTACGTCACGGTCGGGCTGGTCCGGACCGTGCTGGCGGGGTTCCAGGACCGGCTCCCGGAGAAGGACCCGATGATCCTGGAGGAGGAGGAGCCCGAGCCGGAATCGCTGCGCGACCTGGAGTACGAGGAGATCCGACCCGGCCGCGCGCACCGCGTCGAGCCGCGGTCCCCCACCGAGGAGAATACGTGACGGAATACCAGATCGAGGTCCGGGTGACCCCCCGCCGGGGGATCCTGGATCCGCAGGGGAAGGCGGTCGCCGGGGCGCTGGCCTCGCTCGGCTTCGAGGGCGTCTCCGAGGTGCACGTCGGGCGCCTGGTGGTCTTCACGCTGGCGGCGGACGGCGAGGACCGGGCCCGGGAGCGCGCCGAGGCCATGTGCCGGCAGCTCCTGGCCAACCCGGTGACGGAGGACTACGACGTGCGCGTGGCCGCCCTGGAGGGGGCCGGGCGATGAGGCTGGGCGTGGTGACCTTTCCCGGCTCCAACTGCGACTACGACTGCTACAAGGCGATCCGGGAGGGGCTGGACGCGGAGGCGGTGTTCCTCTGGCACAAGGACCACGACCTGCAGGGGGTGGACGCGGTCTTCCTCCCCGGCGGCTTCTCGTACGGCGACTACCTGCGCGCCGGCGCCATCGCCTCGCTGAGCCCCATCATGCGCGAGGTCCGGGCGTTCGCGGAGGCGGGCGGGCCGGTGGCGGGGATCTGCAACGGCTTCCAGATCCTCTGCGAGGCGGGGCTCCTCCCGGGGGGGCTGATCCGCAACCGGACGCTGAAGTTCGCCTCGCGGACGGTGCACCTGCGCGTGGAGAACGCCGGGACTCTCTTCACGACCTCCTACGACCCGGGGCAGCTCCTGCGCATCCCCATCGCCCACGGCGAGGGATGCTACATCGCGGAGCCGGAGGTGCTGGAGGAGCTGGAGCGGAGCGGGCGGGTGGTCTTCCGCTACGTGGACGCCACGGGCGAGCCCACGCCGGAGGCGAACCCCAACGGCTCGCTGAACAACGTCGCGGGGATCGTGAGCGAGAGCGGCAACGTGCTGGGGATGATGCCCCACCCGGAGCGGGCGATGGCGGGGCTGCTGGGCTCGGAGGACGGGATGGGCTTCTTCCGCTCGCTGGCGGACCACCTGGTCCGCGCCTGAACCAGGAACCGAGGAGGACCGCATGCAGACCCGGACCATCCTGCTGGCGGCGGCCGCCGCCGCGCTCCTCCCCTCCGCCCCCGCGGCCGCGCAGACGGTGCGCGCCGGGATGACGGAGACGCAGGTCCGCTCCGCCCTCGGCGAGCCCGCCGTCGCCCGCCGCTCGGACGACGGCTGGAGCTACCTCTTCTACCAGAACGGGTGCGCCGTGCGCTGCGGCTCGGACGACGTGGTCTTCCTGCGGGACGGCCGGGTGGTCACCGCGGTGTTCCGTACCCCCCGCCGCAGCTTCGCCGGCCCCGCGCCCGCCGCCGTGCTGGAGGGCGCGTCCGGCGCGTCCGCGCGCCCCGCCTTCCGCGGGGCGCGCGGACGCGCCGGACGCGCCCTCCAGCACGGCGGCGGGCGCGGGGCCGGCGAAGCAGC
>DATABU010000095.1:0-3498 GCA_036259415.1 Longimicrobiaceae bacterium | reverse complement strand
ATGAGCGGGGTCCGCGCCTCGTCGATGAGGATGGAGTCCACCTCGTCGATGATGGCGAAGTGGTGCACCCGCTGCACCCGCTGCTCCAGCGAGTGCACCATGTTGTCGCGCAGGTAGTCGAACCCGAACTCGTTGTTGGTGGCGTAGGTGATGTCGGCGTGGTACGCCTCGCGGCGCTCCGGGGTGTTGGGCTCGTGCAGGTCGATGCACCCCACGGTGAGCCCCAGGTACCGGTACAGGTGCCCCATCCACTCGGAGTCGCGCTGCGCCAGGTACGAGTTCACCGTCACCAGGTGCGCGCCGCGTCCGGCCAGCGCGTTCAGGTACAGCGGCAGGGTCGCGACCAGCGTCTTCCCCTCGCCGGTGGCCATCTCCGCCACCTTCCCCTGGTGCAGCACCATCCCGCCGATGAGCTGGACGTCGTAGGGGACCATGTCCCACTTCAGCGTCTGCCCGGTGACGCTGACCTCGGTCCCCACCAGCCGGCGGCACGCCTCCTTCACGGTGGCGAACGCCTCGGGGAGGATCTCGTCCAGCGCGGCCTCGATGGCGGCCTTGAGCCGCGTCTCGGCGTCGCCCATCTGCTGGGCGATCGCCTCGCGCTCGGCGGCCGTCTCGGCACGCCGCTTGGCCGCCCGCAGCTCCTCCAGCTCGGCCTGGAGCTCGGTGGTGGCCTGCACGATGTGGTCGCGGAACTTGCCGGTCTGCGCCCGCAGCTCCTCGTCCGACATGCCCTGCAGCCGCTCCCACTCCTCGTTGATGCGGTCCACCAGGGGCCACAGGCGCTTCAGCTCCCGCTCGTGGCGCGTGCCGAACAGCGCGGATACGACTTTCTTCAGCATGGGTTCTTCCCTGAATGTACGGGGTCCCGATACAACCCCTCGCGCGCCACGATGGCGCATACCGCATCGGGCACCAGATATCGGATGGACCGCCCCTCCGCCACCCTGCGGCGCACGTCGGTGGCCGAGATCTCCACCCGGGTGACCGGGACGGAGAGGAGGGGGAAGGGAGCGTCCGCGTCTATGTTCTCACAGCCGCGCGCGACCGCGACGATGCGCGCGAGCCGGACGACTTCCTCCGGCTCGCGCCAGGAGCCCAGCTCCGGCACGTTGTCGGCCCCCACCACGAAAAACAGCTCCGCGCCCGGGCAGCGGTCCCGCAGGGCGCGCAGCGTGTCCACCGTGTAGGAGGGGCCGGGGCGGCGCAGCTCCAGGTCGTCCACCTCGAAGCGATCGTCGCCCCGCACCGCGGCCCGCACCATCTCCAGCCGCGTCTCGGCCGGAGCCTGGACCGTGTCCAGCTTGTGGGGCGGGGCCGCCGAGGGCACCAGCACCACCCGGTCCAGCTCCAGCGCCGCGTGCACGTCCGCGGCGACGACCAGGTGCCCGTGGTGCGGGGGGTCGAAGGTCCCGCCGAAGACCCCGATCCGCATCCGCTCAGCCCGCGTCCCCGCTCCCCGCGGCGGGCTGCTGCTGGGAGCGCGCCTCGGCGCTCTGCGGGTACTCGCGCAGCAGGCGGGAACGGGCCTCCGCCGCCTCCTCGTCGTACCCGATGCGGTCGTAGCTCTCCGCGATGCGCAGCAGCGCCGCCGGGGCGACCGTCGTGTCGGGGAACTGCGCCACCGCCTCGTTGAAGTACACGACCGCCGCGTCGTACGCACCGCGCTTGAAGTAGAACATCCCGGTGTCGTACGTCTTCTGCGCCAGCTTGGTCGTCAGCTCGCGCACCCACTCCGCGGCCTGCGCGGCCTCCGGGGTGCCGGCGTACGTCTTCGCGACCGACTCGCAGTAGGCGATGGCGCTCCCCGTGTAGTCCTGGTCCAGCTGCGGCTTGGGGGAGAGGCGCTGGTACGCCTCGCACAGCCCGAACCGGGCCGGGACCTGGAGCGAGTCGGGCGGCGACTCGTTCAGCAGCCGCGTGAAGTCGCCCGCCGCGAGCACGTACTCCCGGCGCTGCATGCGGGCGCGGGCGACCGCGATGCGCGCCGAGTGGGTGCGGGGGTCGCCCACGTTCCCCTGCAGGAACAGGTCGAGGAGCTCGGCGGCGCGCCCGTAGCTCCCCGCGTTGTAGGCGGCCATGCCGCGCTCGTACAGGGTGTCGGGGGAGAGCTGCGCGGGGCTCCGGTTGGCGCCGCAGGCCGCGAAGAGCAGGGCGCAGGCGAGGACGACGGGAAGCCGGATCAGGGAAGCAGGTGTCATGCCGGTCTCGTACCCCGGGTCGCGGGGGGTGTTTCAGGATCGGGGACGGACTGCGGCTCGGCCGCAGTCACCCCGTGGACGGGGTTCCGCGCTGCCGCCGCAGCATCCCCAGGTAGCCGTTCACCTGCGCGTTCCCGGGCTGCTGCGCCAGGCAGCGCTCCCACTCGGCCTCCGCGGCGGCGAGGTCGCCCGCGCGGTAGTGCGCGAGCCCCAGGTTGGCCCGGGCGCCGGTGAACGACGGGTTGGCGTCGAGCACGGCGCGCAGCTCGGCGGCGCCCTCGTCCAGCCGCCCCAGGTCCAGGAGGGTGCGGCCCAGCTTGTTGCGGATGTCCAGGAAGCGCGGCCGGATGGCGCAGGCGCGCCGGTACTGCTCCTCCGCCTCGGCCAGGGCGCTGGCCTCGGCGTACAGGTCGCCCAGCTCGGCGTGCTTGTTGGCCAGGCGCGCGGCCACCGCGCCGGGGAAGCGCCCCCCGGCGGAGCCGTCCGCCTGCGCGGCGTGCTCGAACGACTCGCGGGCCTCGTCCAGCCGCCCCAGGTCGTTCAGGGTGATGGCGCGGTTGAGGTGCGCCTCCACGTACCGCGGGTTAACGGAGGTCGCCCGGTCGAACGCGGCCACCGCCTCTTCGGGCCGCCCCAGCAGGCTGAGGCAGAGCCCGATCAGGTTGTGCACGTCGGCGAACCGGGGCTCGCGCCGCACCGCCTCCTGGCAGTCCTCCAGCGCCGCGAGGTAGGCGTTGCGGGCGTACGCCTCCTTCCCGCGCGCGATCAGCTGCTCGACCGTGAGATCTTGCGCCATGGGGTCTCCGGAAAAGGCAAATCCGGGAGAAGATAGACCCTCTCCCGGATGCGGGCAAGCGGGGTTCGGGCGGGATCAGCTCCGGCCGTAGCGGTCCTCCAGGCGGATCACGTCGTCCAGCTCGGGGGTGCTCACCTCCAGCATGACCGTGTCCTCCAGCGCCGTCATCCGGTGCACGTCGCCGGGGCGCACCGTGAGGCAGTCGCCCGGGACCATCTCGAAGTCCTCGCCGTTGAGGTGGTAGAGCACGCGGCCGGACTGGAGGTACATCGTCTCCTGCTTCCGCTCGTGCTTCTGCAGGGAGAGCGCATGCCCACTGGTGACCTCCAGGATCTTCCCGGCGTAGCGCTCCTCGTGGGCGTACCAGATCTCGCGGCCCCAGGGCTTGTCGACGACCTTGGGGGTGGCGAGGGCGGGGGGGCGGGTCTCGACTGGCATGCGAAGTCCTTGGCTCAGTTGGCCCGCCGCCGCCGGAGGACCCACTCCACGAAGAGCGGGATC
>DATABU010000094.1:0-19301 GCA_036259415.1 Longimicrobiaceae bacterium | reverse complement strand
GCCACGTGGCCGACGCGCGGGCCGCGGCCGCCTACGGCGCATGGCTGGACGCCCACCCCGGCGCCCCCATCGAGCGGCGCCGGGAGCTGCGCCTGGCGCAGGGGCGCGCGTACTTCGCCGCCGGGCGCTACGACGACGCGGAGCGCGCGCTCCGGCGCCTGCTGGACTCGCCGCCCTCCGTGGCCGCGCCCGCCACGTACCTGCTGGGACGCGCTCAGTACCGGGCGGGGAGCCGCCGGCAGGCGCAGGCGACCTTCCTCCGCGTCGCGGAGCGCTTCCCCCGCTCGGGCGAGGCCGCCGACGCGCTCTTCCTGGTGGCCGACCTGGGCCACGATGCCGGGGAGACGGCGCGCGCCCGCACGCTCTACCGCCGCGTCGCGCGGGAGCACCCCGGGACCGGACGCGCGGGGCTGGCGCTGATGCGGCTGGGGGGGATGGCGTACCTGGGGCGCGACTTCGCGGCGGCGCAGGCCGCCTGGGACGAGGCGCTGCGGACCTTCCCGTCCGGGAGCTACGGGACGCAGGGCGCGTACTGGGCGGGGCGGGCGCTGGAGGCGCGCGGCGACTCGGCCGGCGCGGCGGCGCGCTACCGGGAGGCGCGCCGGCGCGACCTGCTCTCCTACTACGCGCTCCGGTCCGCGCAGCGCCTGGGCGAGCCCTTCTGGCCCATCCCCCTCGCGGAGCCGCCCGCGGACGACCCCTCCGCCCGCGCGCGCGTGGAGGGGTGGCTGCACACCCTCGACCTGCTGCGCGCCGCCGGCCTGCACGGCGAGGCCGAGGCGGAGGCGGACCGGCTCGTGGAGCGCGCGGGCGGCGACGCCGCCCTGCTCTACCCGCTGGCCGAGCGGCTCATCGAGCGCGGCTACACCGTGCACGGCATCAACCTCGGCTACCGGCTGCACCGCGAGGCGGGGCGCTGGAACGAGCGCCTGCTGCGCATCGTCTACCCCTTCCCCTACCGGGAGATGATCGCCGCGGAGGCGCGCGAGCGGGGGCTGGACCCCTTCCTGGTCGCCGCGCTGATCCGCCAGGAGTCCACCTTCAAGGCGCGCATCGCCTCGCCGGTGGGGGCGCGCGGGCTCATGCAGATCATGCCGGAGACGGGGCGGCGGATCGCCTACGCTGCGGACGTCCGGCAGTGGGACCCGGAGATCCTCTACAACCCCGAGATCAACGTGCACATGGGCGTCCGCTACCTGGCCGACCAGATGCGCGAGTACGACGGCAGCCTCCCCTCCGTGTTCTCGGCGTACAACGCTGGCCCCGCGCGGGTGCGGCGCTGGAAGGAGTTCCCCGAGTACCGCGACGAGGAGCTGTTCACCGAGCGCATCCCGTACGAGGAGACGCGCGACTACGTGAAGATCCTCACCCGCAACATCGCCGTCTACCGGGGCCTCTACGGGGAGTAGCCCGGCCCCGGCCGCACCATTCCGGGGCGGGATCCCCCGCCCCCGCACCATTCCGGTCGCCCCCGTCCGGCGCCCCCGCTTCCGGTAAGCGGAGACGCGGCACCGGCTTCGCTCCTCCGCAACATCTGGCTTGTAACATGCTGCGCCTCCGGGGCCGGCACCCCTGGCTGGACCCTTCCCACCCCCGTCCCGGAGGTCGTATGCGCCAGCTCCATCCCCTGATGCTCGCCCTGGCCGCCGCGGCGATTGCCGCCTGCTCCGACGCGGACCCCGTCGCCCCGCCCGCGTCCCCGGGCGCCGCCCCGCTCCTCTCCGCCGCGCCCGGCCGGGCCGTGGAGGGCTCGTACGTCGTGGTGCTGAAGGAGGGGGCGAACCCCCGCTCGGTGGCCGCCGTGGTCGGGGTGGAGCCCGGCTTCGTCTACGCCTCGGCGCTGAACGGCTTCGCCGCGGAGCTGAGCGCGGGGCAGCTCGCCGCGCTGCGGCACAACCCGGCGGTGGAGTACGTGGAGCAGGACCAGGCGGTGGAGGCCAAGGCGATCCCCTGGGGGCTGGACCGCATCGACCAGCGGTTCCTCCCGCTGGACGGGTTGTACCGCTTCACCGCGACCGCCTCCAACGTCCGCGCCTACGTCATCGACACCGGGATCCAGACCGCCAACCTGGAGTTCGGCGGGCGGGCGCAGGTCGCGTACGACGCCACCGGAGGGAACGGGCAGGACTGCAACGGCCACGGCACCGGGGTGGCCGGCGTGGTGGGATCGAAAACCTACGGCGTCGCCAAGCGGGTGCAGCTCCGCGGGGTCCGTGCGCTGAGCTGCAGCGGGTCGGGGACCGTGGCCCAGATGATCGCCGCGGTGGACTGGGTGCGGGCGAACCACGTCAAGCCGGCCGTCGCCAACATGTCCGTGGGCGGCGGCCTCTCCACCTCGCTGAACACCGCCGTCACCAGCCTGGTGAACGCGGGGGTGTTCACCGCCGTGGCCGCGGGGAACAGCGCCGCCAACGCCTGCAACTTCTCCCCCGCCAGCGCCTCCGGGGCGTACGGCGTGGGCCCCAGCAGCGCCACCGACCAGGTGCCCAGCGGCGCCAACTACGGGAGCTGCGTGGACATCTTCGCGCCCGGGGTGAGCATCCCAACCGTCGGCCTGAGCGGTCCGGTGACGCTGAGCGGGTCGTCGCTGGCGTCGCCGCACGTGGCCGGGGTGGCGGCGCTGTACCTCTCCGGCAGCCCGGGGGCGTCCTCGTCCGCCGTCGCCTCGTGGATCGCCAGCAACGCGACGGTCGGGGTGCTCTCCGGCGTTCCCGCCGGGACGCCGAACCGGCTGCTCTACAAGGCGAACCTTTGAACGGATAGGGTTGGGCGTGCCCCCGCCGGGGATTCCGGCGGGGGCGCCCATGGCTGGTACCTCGGCTACTCCGCGATCCCGCCCTCGTCGACGGGGTCCAGCTCGGCGCCCTGCGTGCCCTTCACCGGCGGGTCCGCGTCCCGGTCGGCCGGGTCGCGGGGCTCGTCCCGCCGGCGGGCGGGGTTCACGGCGCGCTTCTCGTCCCGCTCGTCCTCCTTCACGGCGTCCCTCCGCGGCTACTCGTCGTCCAGGTCGCCCTCGTCCTCGTCGGCCTCGCGGAAGCGGATCACCACCCGCTCGCCGAAGCGCTGCTCCACCACCCCGCCCTGCTGCGGATCGGCCACCAGCCAGCCGTGGCCGTGCTGGCGCAGGGTGTCCTCGGCCAGGGCGGCGACGTCCACCATCCCGGCGAGCACCTGGTTGGCCTCGTCCTCCGGGCGCTTCTGCGCGTCGGAGAGGATGTCCACCGCCCCCTCGGGAAGGGTCGTGTACTGGAGGAGGACCTGCGGGTCCTCGCGGTGCAGCCCCCAGGAGACGCGGTCCACGGCGATCTGCAGGGCGTCCTCGTCGGTGAGGGCCACGTAGGTGTCCTCGCCGTGGCGGAAGTACAGCTCGGAGGAGGGGCCGACGCCGCTGAAGAGCACGCCGTTGGAGCGGTCCTCCAGGAAGCGCGACAGGATCGCGCGCTGCTCCTCGATGCGGGCGCGGTAGGTGGCGAGCCACTCCACGGCGGACGAGGCGAACGCCTGCACCCGCGGGTCGGGGGCGTACTCCACCGGGGGCGCCGCGGTCCAGGCGCGCAGCTCGCCCGGAGTCGCCACGGCGTCCTCCTCGGCGCGGGCGATCACGTAGCGGACGTACTCCTCCGGGTCCACCGCCAGCGACAGCTCGGAGCCCGGCTCGTCGCGCAGGGCGTCCACGGTGTCCAGGACGAACTGCACGGCGGCGTCGCGCGCCACGCGGACGGACTCGGCGAGCTTCGGCGGCTCAAGGGAGGAGGCGGGGACCACGAGGAGGCGGAGGCTCTCCGCGTTGCAGAGGACGCACATGTGAGAATGGCCGGGCCGGAGAATCGGTTTCTGGGGAGCGCGAGCGCTCCGGGACAATGTAACGCGGGCGGGCCGCCGCGTTAACCTCCCGTGTACACCGCACCGGCTCCGGGGTGCGCCGGGCTACCGGAGCGGCTCCAGGCCCCCGAGCGAGTACGCGGTCCCCGCGTCGTTGGCGAGCGTCCCGATCACGGCCCCGGTCGGGTAGCCGAGCCGCGGGTGGTAGGCCGCGGTCACGTAGGTGCCCTCCGCCTCGGCCGCCGCGATCCAGCCGAAGAGCTGGTCGATGGTGAAGCCCAGGGAGGGGTCCAGCTCCCGCCCGCTCTCCACGCCAGTCACCCTCGCGACCCGGCCGTTGCGCACCTCCACCCGGGCGGGGCGGGTCGCCTCCTCGGTGCAGAAGCAGCTGCGCGACACCACGAAGCGGTAGTCGTCCAGCCGCTGCGCCTCCCACTTCGCGCGCTGTTCCAGGACCCCGCCCGCGACAGGGGGGCCGTCGCTGCGGAGGAGCTCGGCGCAGGCGGCGAGCGCGGGCAGGGCGAGCAGCGCGGTGAGGATGCGGGTCGCACGGGGAAGGGTCATCGCTCCGGCCTCGGGTTCGGGGGTGGACGAAGGAGTCGCTCCGGACCAGGACGACCGCGGCGCAGCTTCCGCCACGCCGGGGCACCGATTCTTGCAGCCCCGTGCCGAAGGCCCGCGAGCGATCCCCAGACCGCACCGCCCATGCGACCCCTGGCCCTGCGCACCGTCGTCGTCGCCACAGACCTGGGCGACGCCTGCCTCCCCGCCGTGCGCGCGGCGGCCGACCTCGCGCGCCTGGCGGGGGCGCGGATGCACGCGGTGCACGCGGCGGATGCGCCGGACGCCGAGGCGGGGCGCGAGTTGGGGGTGCACCTGCGCCGGGCCGGCGTCCCCCCGGCCACGCTGGCGAGCGCCCGGGTGGAGCGGGGATCGCCCGAGCGGGTGATCGTGGAGCGGGCGGCGCGGGTGGAGGCGGACGCGGTGGTGCTTGGCCCCCACCGGGCCGGCGGCGGGCTGGGGAGCACCGCCGACCGCGTGGTGCGGAGCGCCGGGGCGCCCTGCCTGGTCCTCCCCGCCCCGCTCCCGCTCCCCCTGGGCCGCGTGCTGGCGCCGGTGGACCTGGGCGCGGCGACCCGCGGCTCGCTGCTGGCCGCGCTCACCTGGGCCTCGGCGCTGCGCCGCAGGCCGGTGGAGGGCGTGGAGCGCACGGAGCTGTGCGTGCTGCACGTGGCGGGATACGACGAAGACGCGGAGGCCGCGGCCGCGGCTCTGCACCGCGAGGTGGAGGAGGCGTGCTCGGCGGAGGCGGGGTTCGCCGGGGTGCGGGTGCGCGAGGCGGTGGAGCGCGGCGACCCGGCGGAGGCCATCCTGCGCCACGCCCGCGCCGACGCCTCCGACCTGCTGGTGCTGGGGACGCGCGGGCGCAGCGGGCCGGGCGCGCTGCTGGGGAGCGTCTCGTCCGCGGTGGTGCGGGGGACCCCCGGCCCCACCCTGCTGGTGCCCCCGGCGGTGTGGCGCGACCACGGCGCCGAGCCGCCCCTCCGCGGGGCCCGGGCGCGGGGCTGAGCGCGGCGGGAGTTGTGGCGCGGGCCCGGCGGCGTCATCTTTGGGCCGTCGCGTCCAACCCTTCGACGCTTCGCGGCGTCCAACGGATGGGGAGCGCCCGCTCCCCGCCCTCCCGCGAGGCACCCGCCGCACACCCGCACCCGTAGCATCATGACCCTTCGCAAGTCGGTCCTGGCGGCGCCGCTGGCGCTCGCGCTCCTGTCCGGAACGGCCGCCGCCCAGACCCAGCCCAGCCCGGCGCTGAACCCGGCGGACATCGACACCACCTGCAAGCCCTGCCAGAACTTCTACCGCTACGCCACGGGCGGGTGGGCGAAGCGCACCCCCATCCCCGCCGCCTACTCCTCGTGGAGCGGGTTCAACGAGCTGAACGAGCGCAACAACGAGCTCGTCCGGGGCGTGCTGGAAGCCGCCGCCCGCGAGGCGGAGACCACCGCCGACCCCGACCGCCGCAAGCTGGGGCGCTTCTACGCCACCTGCATGGACAGCGCGAGCGCCGAGGCCGCCGGCGCCCGGCCCATCCGCGCCGACCTGGACCGGATCGCGGCCATCCGCACCCGCGACCAGCTGCGGCGGGAGCTCGTGCGCATGCACGACCAGGGGATGGGCGTGCTCTTCGGCGCCGGCTCCACCCGCGACGACAAGAACAGCAGCCGCAACATCTTTGAGGTGAACCAGGGCGGGCTGGGGCTCCCGGACCGCGACTACTACTTCAAGGAGGACTCGGCGTCGCAGAAGATGCGCGCCAACTACCGCGAGCACGTCGCGGCCGTCTTCCGGCTCCTGGGCGACCCGGCGGCGCGCGCGAGCGCCGACGCGGACCGCGTCATGGCGCTGGAGACGATGCTCGCCGGCCCCTCGCTGAACCGCCTGCAGCGCCGCGACCCCAACACGCAGTACCACCTGATGTCCGTGGCCGACGCGGACGCGCTCACCCCCGGCTTCTCCTGGCGCGCGTACCTGGACGCCCGGGGGATGCAGCGGGTGGACTCGCTGGACGTGTCGCACCCCGAGTTCTTCAAGGTGATGGCCAAGGCGCTGCAGGAGCGTCCGCTGGAGGAGTGGAAGGCGTACCTCCGCTTCCGCCTGGCGAACGGCGCCTCCTCGTGGCTCAGCTCGCCGTTCGTGAAGCAGAGCTTCGCCTACAGCTCTTCGCTCACCGGTGCGCGTGAGATGCAGCCGCGCTGGCGCCGCTGCCTGGGGATGGCGGACGCCTACCTGGGCGACGTCCTGGGCAAGGAGTACGCGGCGGTGGCCTTCACACCGGAGGCCAAGACGGTGATGGACCGGATGATCGACAACCTCTTCGCCGTCTACCGCGAGCGCCTGGAGACGCTCCCCTGGATGGGCGAGGAGACGCGCAAGCAGGCGCTCGTCAAGCTGGGCACCTTCGACCGGAAGATCGGCTACCCGGAGCGCTGGCGGGACTACTCGGACTTCCAGGTGGAGCGCGGCCACTTCCTGGACAACGTGCGCCGCGGCAACGCCTTCCGCGAGCGTCGCGACGTCGAGAAGGTGGGGCAGCCGGTGGACCGCACCGAGTGGTTCATGACCGTGCCCACCGTGAACGCGTACTACTCTCCCAGCAGCAACGAGATCGTCTTCCCCGCCGGCCGGCTGCAGCCGCCGTTCTTCCACGCCTCGTACGACATCGGGGCGAACTACGGGGGGATCGGGGGGACCATCGGCCACGAGATCTCGCACGGCTTCGACGACCAGGGGCGGAAGTACGACGCCCAGGGGAACCTGCGCGACTGGTGGACCGAGGACGACGCACGGCGCTTCGGCGAGCTGGCGGCCCGGGTGGAGGCGCAGTACGGCGCCTACACGGTGCTGGACTCGCTGCGCCTGAACGCCAAGCAGACCATGGGCGAGAACATCGCCGACGTGGCGGGCGTCGCGATCGCCTTCCACGCCATGCAGCGGGAGCTGGAGGGGAAGCCGCGCGTGCTGGTGGACGGCTTCACCCCGGAGCAGCGCTTCTTCCTGGCCTACGCGCAGGCCCGCAAGCAGCTCTGGCGCGACCCGGCGCTCCGCCTCCAGGTGCAGACCGGGGTCCACTCCCCCGGCGAGTTCCGGGTGAACGGCCCGCTCTCCAACATGCCTGAGTTCGCCGAGGCGTGGGGGTGCAAGGCCGGCGACGCGATGGTGCGCCCGGAAGAGGTGCGGGCCAAGATCTGGTGAACGGCAGCAGGAAGTACGAGGTACGTGAAGGCGCCCTCGCCGGGAGATCTCCCGGCGGGGGCGCCCGCGTGAGGGATGCGAGCCCGAAGGGGCGAGACCCACAGTAGTTCCGTGGGGCTCGCCTCCGTTAGCGGGCGTAGTGTGCCCGCTTACGGAGCCGCAGCCCGACCCGAGCGCCAGCGAGGGGCACGCCCAAACCCCGAGCCGTTCATGTCAGTCCTGCCCCGGAAAGACCACCGCCTCGTACACCTCCCGCCGCAGCGCCTGCATGTCCACCTCGCCACGCGGCAGGTACGTGCGGTTGGCGAGCAGCACCACCCAGCTCCGCCCCACCGGGTCCACCCAGATCGAGGTGCCGGTGGCGCCCGTGTGCCCGAAGGCGTACACCTCCCCGCAGGGCTGCCGGTCGGGGACGACGCCCTCACGGCAGTACACCTCCCACCCCAGCGCGCGGGTCCCGGCGCCGGGCTGCGGACGGGTGAAGCCCCGCACCGTGCGCCGCTCGAAGACCCGCACCCGCCCCAGCCGCCCCTCGTTGGCGATCATCGCGGCGAAGCGCGCCAGGTCGCGGGCGGTGGAGAACGCCCCCGAGTTCCCGGCCAGGCCCTCCAGCCGCCGCCCCACCTCGTCGTACGAGCCGCCGGTGTAGGGCTCGTCGCGCTCCTCCAGGTACAGCGTCGGCGCGCAGCCGGCGCACCCCGCCGGCACGCCCACGCGGGTGGAGGCCATCCCCAGCGGGCCCCACACCCGCCGCCGCAGGTACTCCGGCAGCGGCTCCCCGGCGGCGCGCTCGGCCACCTCCCAGAGCACCACGAACCCCAGGTCGGAGTAGAGCACGTCCGCGCCCGGCTCCAGCGCCAGCGGGAGCGAGTGCAGGTAGCGCCGCGCCTGCGCGGGGGTCTCGCCCTCCACCTTCACCACGCCGGCGCGCAGCCCGGAGGTGTGGGTGAGCAGCTGCCGCACGGTGACCCGGTCGCGGCCGCCGCCCGTGAAGGACGGGAGGTAGCGCCGCACCGGCGCGTCCAGCAGCAGCCGGCGGTCCTCCACCAGCGCCATCACGGCCGCGGTGGTGGCGACCACCTTCGTCAGCGAGGCCAGGTCGTACAGGGTGGCCCCGGGGTCGGCCGGGGGCGCGTCCTCGTCCCAGTGCGTCCGCCCCCAGGCGTCGGCCAGCTGCACCAGGTCGCGGTTCCCCACCGCCAGCGCCGCCCCGGGGAAGCTCTCCGCCTCCACCCCGCCGCGCACCAGGCGAGCGGCCGCGGCCATCGCGCCGTCGGGCACCGGCTCGGGCGCGGGGCCCAGCACCCGCTCCACGACGCCGGCGCGGCGGGCCGGGTCGGCGGGCCCGGCCTCCGCCCCGCCCTCCGCGCACCCCGCTGCGAGAAGGGCGGCGAGCGCGAGGACGGCCGGCGGGAAGGCGGACGCGGACACGGAAGGCGGGGACCGGCGGCTCAGGGGTAGGTCAGGCCGAAGCCGTAGGCGAAGAGCGGGTCGTACCCCGCGTCGCCCACGTTCAGGGGGAGCTGCGACGCCGAGCGGGGCCAGCTCACCGGCAGCCGGCCCGTGGGCGCGTGGTCGCCGAAGAGCACGTCGGCCACGCCGGCGCCTTCCGTCCCCGGGAGCCAGGCGGCCACCAGGGCGCTCCAGCCGGGGAGGTGGCCGGTGACCACCAGCGGGCGGCCCGAGACGAGCACCACCACCACGGGCACGCCCGCGGCCTCCACGGCGGCGAGGGTCTCCAGGTCGGCGGGGTCCAGCCCCAGGCCGTCGCCGCGGTCGCCGTGGTACTCGGCGTAGGGCTCCTCGCCGACGACCACCACCGCCACGTCGTGCCCCGCCGCGCCGCGCCCGTCGGGCGCGTAGGTGACGGCCGCCCCGGGGGCGGCGGCGCGGATCCCCTGCAGGATGGTGGTCCCCGGGGTGACGTTCCCGCTCCCCCCCTGCCAGTCGATGGTCCACCCGCCCGACTGGAGCCCCACGTCGTCGGCGTGGCGGCCGGCCACCAAGACGCGGGCGCTCCGGGAGAGCGGGAGGACGCCGTCGTTCTTCAGCAGCACCAGCGAGCGGCGCACCGCCTCGCGGGCGAGCGCCCGGTGCGCGGCGCTCCCCACCGTGCCCGTGTAGGCGCGGTCGGTGTACGGCCGCTCGAACAGCCCCATCTCGAACTTGCGGGTCAGGATGCGGCGGACGGCGTCGTCGATCCGCTCCACGGGGACGCGGCCTTCCTGCACCTCCCTCCGGAGCACGTCCCGGAAGCCGCGGTAGTCGTGCGGCACCATCACCATGTCGATGCCGGCGTTGACGGCGGCGCGCACGTCGGCGGGGGAGAAGCCGGGGAGGCCGTCGATCTGGTCCACCCCGCCCCAGTCGGACACCACGATCCCCCGGAACCCCAGCTCCTCCTTGAGGACGCCGGTCACCAGGCGGCGGTGTCCGTGGACCTTCTCGCCGTTCCACGCCGAGTAGGTGACCATCACCGCGCCCACGTCCCTCCGCACCGCCTCCTCGAAGGGGGGGAGGTGGATGCGGCGCAGCTCCGCCTCCGTCAGCCGGGTGTCGCCCTGGTCCCTCCCCCCGGCGGTCCCGCCATCGCCCAGGAAGTGCTTGGCGGTGGCCAGGATCGACGTGGGGCCGCCCCCGAGCGTGGGTCCCTGCAGCCCGGTGACCACCGCCGCGAGCGAGGTGGCGATCTCCGGGTCCTCCCCGAAGCTCTCGTAGGTGCGGCCCCAGCGGACGTCGCGGACCACGCACAGGCACGGCGCGAAGGTCCAGTCGATCCCGGTGCCGGCCACCTCCGCGGCGGTGGCCTGGCCGATGCGCCGCACGAGGTCGGGGTCGCGCGCGGCGCCCAGGCCGATGTTGTGGGGGAAGATGGTGGCGCCGCGGACGTTGTTGTGCCCGTGCACGGCGTCGATCCCGTAGAGGATGGGGATGCCGAGCCGGCTCCCCAGCGCGGCCTTCTGGAAGGCGTCGTACATGTCCGCCCACGCCGCCGGGGTGTTGGGCGTGGGGGCCGAGCCGCCGCCGGAGAGCACCGAGCCGACGTGGTACTCGGCCAGGTCGCGCGGGCCGCCGGAGAGGCTCGCCCGCTCCACCTGCATCATCTGGCCGAGCTTCTCGTCCAGCGTCATGCGCCCCAGCAGGTCCTCGACGCGCGCGGACACCGGCTGCGCGGTGTCGCGGTAGGGCGGCGGCGGGTCGAGCCGGGCGCCGGTGGGCTCGCCGCAGGCGTGCAGGGCGAGCGCCAGCAGCGGCGCGGCCGCGGCGCGGCGGCGCGGCGGGGGCGGGACGGGCATGCGCGGAAGGAAGCCGGGGGAGTGGGATGGAGGCCCTATGATCGCGGCCGGGCGGCGTGTCCGCAAGCCGGGCGGACGGAGCTGCCGGGGAGCTACCGGCCGGCCGGTGCCGCGGCGGCGGGCGCGTAGCTGACGCGCCGGCGCTCCCGGATGCGGTCCCCCGCCAGCTCGCCCTCCACCAGCTCGTAGCCCAACAGCGCGAAGACGCGCCCCCGCAGGAAGAGCGGGCGGGCGTTGCCGTACCAGTCCACGCACGAGGCGCGGCAGCCGTCGTCGGCCGCGCCCTCGGCGCGCGCCGCCAGCCGACCCAGCTCCGCCAGGGTGAGCCCCCGGTTGCGCAGGAAGAGGACGGCCGCGGACTCCCGGAAGAGGTGCTCGTAGCCGGGGCGCCCCGGACCCCGCACGGGGAGCCCCAGCAGGCCGCTCCGCGGCCCCTCGGGGCGGTAGAAGAAGCCGTGGCTGCGCAGCTCGCCCTGCGACGCGCCGGCCAGGACGTACCGGCCGGCGACGGCGGGCTCCGCGCCCAGGCTGACCGAGGTGAAGTGCAGGTCGCGCCCGTCCGTCCCCACCACCACGGCGTCGCTCCCCAGCGCCTCGATGCGGTCCACCCCGTGCGGGAGGGGGAGCCGCGCCGCCTCGCCGCCGGCCCAGGGCACCGCGTACAGCTCGCCGGCGACCTCGCGCTCCGGGCGTCCCCAGCCGGTCCCGGTGCCGTAGAGCAGGTGCGCGCCGACGAAGCGGTTCTGGAAGCTCTGCCCGGCGGGGATCGGAAGCGGCCGGTACCGCTCCTCCGGGGCGTCGGCGCGCCCGTCGCCGAAGGCGGCGAGCGGCACCCGCAGCAGCGCCGTCCCGCCCGCGCCGCGCTCCGCGCCCCACATCCCCTCGCCGCGGCCGCCGGAGCGCACCAGCACGTTCAGGTGTCCGTCGCCGCTCTCCAGGAACGAGAACTGGTCCACCGGGCTCCCCCGCACGCCGAGCGCGGTGGGCGCGGAGCCGTCCAGCGGCAGGCGGTACGCCACCGCCTCCTCGCGCTCGCCCCGCCAGGCGACGGTCCACACGTGCACGGCCGTGGGCGACACGTAGAACACGCGCCCCCTGGGGCCCACCACCGAGGTGGCGCGGCAGTCGAGCGCCTCGCCGGACGGGTCGCAGACGGTGACGGTGTGCAGCGCCAGGTCCCACATCTCCTCCACCGAGCGCGCCGGCCGGTACACCCGCGAGGCGGTGGCGGTGGGGCGGAAGGCGCCGCCCTCCCCCCCGGGCTCCCACCTGCGCATGGCGGGGAGCACCTCCTCCAGCTCGGTCCGCCCGTAGGGGACCGGGAGCGGCGCGTAGAAGACCAGCTTCCCCTCCACCAGCCGGCTCGCGTAGTTTCGCGACGAGTAGTAGTCGGCGGAGCGGAGCTGGTAGGTGGAGTGGTGCCGGAGCGACCCGTCGGCGCCGACGTCGAAGAGGCCGACCTCTGTGCCCCCGCGCCGGTAGCTGTACCCGATGACGATGGCCCGGTCGCCGGCCACGATCAGCTCGTCGTACCACGCGCCGCCGGGGTCGATGCCGGGCCCGAAGGCGTCCACGGCGGCCACGGGCCGCAGCTCGTCGTCCCCGATCCGCACCGTGAAGAGCCGCCCCCGCCTCAGCACCACCAGGTGGTCGCCGTGCACCTTGACGATCCCGCCCTCGTCCACCCCCGCGTGCTGCACGTTCGTGACGGACTCGCCCCCGGTGGCCTGCGGGGCGTCCGGCGCCGCGGCCGTGGGAGCGGGGGGCGGGGCGGCGGGCGGGGGCGGCACGCGCCGGGCGTGCTCGCGCAGGAACGCGGCGAGCTCGCCCTCCGAGGAGAAGGTGCCCAGCGTGGGACCCGTGTCCGCGGCCCGGGGGGCGGGGGTCGTGGCGCAGCCGGCCGCCGCGACGGCGGCGGCGCAGACGAGGAGGAAGCCTGGGGTGCGTGGGAGCATGGAATCGCCTCGCCGGCCGGGCGGCCGGTACGGGTGGGGAGGAGCGGAGCGGAGTCGCACGTTACCGCGCCCGCCGCGCCCGCCGCAAGGAGTCCCGGGTGTCCGCCCGCGGACGCCCCCGTCCCACAGCCGGACACCCGTCCCGCCGCCGACGCCGCCTCGCCGGCGCGCAACACCTTGCGGCGCCTGCGGATGGACGATGTGCAGCCCCGGTGTTCGCTTCTTGCCGTTTCCGGACGGCGTCCGCCCTCCCGCCCTCCCGGCCACCCGCGTACCCGGCGCACCATGGACACGCTCCTCTCCGACTTCCGCTACGCGTTCCGCACGCTCGCCCGCAGCCCGGGGTTCACGCTGGTAGCGGCGCTCACGCTGGCGCTGGGGATCGGCGCGAACGCCGCGATCTTCAGCGTGGTCAACGCCGTCCTCCTCCGCCCGCTCCCCTTCGCCGAGCCGGACCGGCTGGTGACGGTGACCCACTACTACCCCTCGATCAACGGCCTGGAGGCTGGCGCCGGCGGGCCGACCTACCGCGACCTGCAGGGGATGCCGCAGCTCTTCTCCAGCGTGTCGGTGCAGCAGGGGTGGGGGGTCAACCTCACCGGCAGCGGGCAGCCGCAGCGACTCAACGGCTCGCTGGTGTCGCCGGAGTACTTCGCGACCTACGGCGTCCCCGCGGCGCTCGGGCGCACCATCCGGCCGCCCGCGCCCGGCGAGGCGGCGCGCAAGGACGAGGTGGTGCTCGGCTACGGGACCTGGCAGCGGGTCTTCGGCGGGGACCCGGGTGTGCTGGGGCGGACGGTGCAGCTCAACGGCGAGGCCCACGAGATCGTGGGGGTGATGCCGCAGAGCTTCCGGAGCGCCTTCAATCCCGACATCGAGGTCTGGGCCCCCCTGGTATTCGCCCCCGACCAGCTCGCCGACGACGCCCGCGGGAGCGAGTACCTGACGCTCACGGCGCGCCTCGCGCCCGGGGTGGGCGTGGAGACGGCGGAGCGCGAGATGTCCGCCCTGGCGGAGCGGATCCAGCAGGACTTCCCCGGCATCTACCCGCCGGACTGGACGCTCCGCCTCCGCACCGTCTCCGACGTGGTCTCCGGGGCGATCCGCCTGGCCCTGCTGGTGCTCCTGGGGGCGGTTGGGTTCGTGCTGCTCATCGCGTGCGGCAACATCGCCAACCTGCTGCTGGCCCGGGCGGCGGCGCGGCGCAAGGAGGTCGCCATCCGCAGCGCGATGGGCGCGCGGACCGCCGACCTCGCCCGCCAGTTCCTGGTGGAGAGCGTGGTGCTCGCCGCGGCGGGCGCCCTGCTGGGGCTGGCGCTGGCCTTCGGCGGGCTGCGGCTGCTGGCCGCCCTGAAGCCGGAGAACCTGCTCTGGGTGGAGTCCATCCCCATGGACGCGTCGGTGCTCGCCTTCACCTGCGCCCTGGCGGTGCTCACCGGGGTGGCGTTCGGCCTGGTGCCGGTGCTTCAGGTGCGCCGCACCGACGTGCAGAGCACGCTGCGGGAGAACGGGCGCAGCGGGGGCCCCGACCGCAGGGGCTCGGCGACGCGGCGCGTGCTGGTGGTCACGCAGGTGGCGCTCTCGCTGATGCTCCTGACCGGAGCGGGGCTCCTGATCCGCAGCTTCGCCCGTCTCCAGCAGGTGGACCCGGGGTTCGACCCCGGCGGGGTGGTGACCATGAACATCGCCCTCCCCGAGGCCAGGTATCCCACCGACACCACCTGGGTCTCCTTCTTCGACGCCCTCCTCCCCCGGGTGGCCGCCCTCCCGGGGGTCCAGGCGGCGGGGCTCACGTCGTCCGTCCCCCTGCAGGGCGGCTGGAGCACCTCCTTCGCCGTGGAGGGATACACCGCCCCGGAGGGGGACATGGGGCCCTACGGCAACTTCCGCCCGGTGAGCCCCGACTTCCACCGCGCGCTCCGCATCCCCCTGCTGCGCGGCCGCTACTTCACCGACGCGGACCGCATGGGGGCGCCGCGCGTGGCGATCGTCGACGAGCTGATGGCGAAGCGGTACTGGCCCGACGGCGACCCGATCGGCAAGCGGATCGCCTACAGCGGGACGGAGGAGAACCCCGACTGGGCGGAGGTGGTGGGGGTGGTGAGGCACACGCGGCAGGACGGGCTGGAGGAGGAGGGGCGGGCGCAGCTCTACGTCCCCTTCCGGCAGCGCGCGATTCCCGGGCTCACCCTCGCGGTCCGCGCCTCGGGCGACCCCACGCTCGTGGCCGGCGCGGTGCGCGCCGCCGTCCGCGAGATCGACCCGGACCAGCCGGTCTCGCGCGTGCAGACCATGCAGGACCTGGTGGACACGGCGCTGGGGCCGCGCCGCTTCTCCATGGTCCTCCTGGGGCTCTTCGCCGGGCTGGCGCTGGCGCTCGCGGCGGTGGGGCTCTACGGCGTCATGTCGTTCGACGTCGCCCGGCGCTCGCAGGAGATCGGGGTGCGGATGGCGCTCGGCGCGCAGGCCGGGTCGGTGCTGCGCCTGGTGCTGCGCCAGGGTCTCGGGCTCGCGCTCGTCGGGGTGGCGCTGGGGGTGGTGGGCTCGCTCCTCCTGGCCGACCTGATCCGCAGCCAGCTCTACGGGACGAGCGCGGTGGACCCGGTGACG
Source organism: Longimicrobiaceae bacterium (assembly GCA_036259415.1). Taxonomy (GTDB): domain Bacteria; phylum Gemmatimonadota; class Gemmatimonadetes; order Longimicrobiales; family Longimicrobiaceae; genus JAFAYN01. The sequence continues at coordinate 3,865 of DATABU010000094.1, read as the reverse complement.
TTCGTGGGGGTGGTGGTGGTCCTGCTCGGGGTGGCCGTGCTGGCCTCGCTGGTCCCCGCGCGGCGCGCCACCCGCGTGAACCCGCTGACGGCCATGCGCTCCGAGTAGCCCGCTCCCCCGGAAAGAGACCTCCCATGGACGCACGAGTCTCCTGGCTGGACGTCAGGCTGGGTGTCCGGATGCTGCTCAAGCACCCCGGCCTCAGCCTGGTGGGGGGCCTGGGGATGGCGGTCGGCATCGCCATCAGCGTCGCCTTCTTCTCCATGATGTCCACCCTCGTCTTCGCGACGCTGCCGCTGGACGAGGGCGAGCGCATCGTGGCGCTGGAGAACCGCGACGCGGGGACGAGCGACGAGGAGCGCCGCTCGCTGCACGACTTCCTGGCCTGGCGCGGGGAGCTGGAGTCGGTGCAGGAGCTCGGCGCCTTCCGGACTACCGAGCACAACCTGGTCGCGGGCGCGGGGCAGCCCGAGCCGGTGCAGGTGGCGGAGATGACCGCCGCCGGGTTCCAGGTGGCGCGCGTGCCGCCGCTGCTGGGGCGGTACCTGGTCCCGTCCGACGAGCGGCAGGGCGCGCCGCCCGTGGTGGTGATCGGCCACGACGTGTGGCGGAACCGCTTCGCGGCCGACCCCGGCGTGGTGGGCCGCGACGTCCGCCTGGACGGGACGGTGCACACGGTGGTAGGCGTGATGCCGGAGGGCTTCGCCTTCCCCATGAACCACCGCTACTGGATCCCGCTGCGGACGGACCCCGCGGCGCACGCCCGTCGCGAGGGCCCGGAGATCTTCATCTTCGGGCGGCTGGCGCCCGGCGTCGGCATGGAGGAGGCACAGGCGGAGCTGGCGGCGGTCGGCCGGCGCACCGCGGCCGCCTTCCCGGAGACGCACGCGCAGCTCCGCCCCGTGGTCACGTGGTACACGCGCTCGCTGATGGACGTGCAGAGCGTCTCGCTCTGGGGCCTGGCCCAGCAGCAGCTCATGGTGATGCTGCTGCTGGTGGTGGTCGCCCTGAACGTGGCGGTGCTGGTCTACGCCCGGACGGCGACGCGCCAGGGAGAGATCGCGGTGCGGAGCGCGCTGGGGGCGAGCCGCCGGCGCATCGTCGGCCAGCTCTTCGTGGAGGCCCTCGTGCTCTCCGCGGCGTCGGCGGCGGCCGGGCTCACGCTCGCGCACTTCGGCCTGAAGGTGGGCTTCCGCCTCTTCAGCCGGATGGAGATGCAGCAGGACTCGGCGCCCTTCTGGACGGACTACGGCCTCCGCCCCGCCACCATCCTCTTCACCGTGGGGCTCGCCGTGCTCGCCGCCGTGATCGTGGGCATCGTGCCCGCGGTGCAGGCCACCGGGCGCCGGCTCCAGGCCGACCTCGGCCGGTTCGGGACCAGCACGGGGATGCGGCTCGGGAAGGTCTGGACGGCGCTGATCGTGGCGCAGGTCGCCATCTCCGTGGCCGCGCTCCCCGCGGCCGCCAGCCTGGGCTGGCTCGCCATGCGCATGGCGGCGACCCGGCCCACGTACCCGGCGGAGGAGTTCCTGGCGGCGCAGGTCGCGACGAGCACGGAATCGCCGGCGGCGGGCACCGGGGCCGGCATCACCGAGCTGATGGCGCGGCTGGAGGCGGAGCCTTCGGTCGCCGGCGCCACCTACCGGGCGCGCCTCCCCGGCCGCGGGGGGCTGGTCCGGGTCGAGGGCGTGCCTGCGCCCCCGGAGTCCCCCGCCGGCCACGAGGTCCGGTCCTCCGGGGTCCACCCGGGCTACCACGACGTCCTCGGCCTGCGGCTCCTGGCCGGGCGGAGCTTCGAGGCCGCGGACCTGGGCGCGGAGGCGACGGCGGTGATCGTGAACCAGGCGTTCGTGCGGCAGGTCCTGGGCGGCGGCAGCGCCCTGGGGCGCCGGCTCCGCCACGTGGACCCGGCCGGGGCCGCGGGGGGAGCGGACGGGGCGGAGGCGGTGCGCTGGTACGAGATCGTCGGCGTGGTGGAGGACCTGGAGGCCAACCCGCTCGACCCCGACCTGGTCGATCCCGCGCTCTCGTACCCCGTGGCGCCGGGCGCGGTGGAGGAGGTGACCGTGGTGGTGCGGACGCGCGGGTCCGCTCCGGCGGGCTTCGCCGGGAGGATGCGCGAGGTCGCCGCGGCGGTGGACCCGTCGCTGCGCCTCGGGACGGTCCGCTCCCTGGCCGAGAGCGGACGCCTGGACCAGCTCGCCTCGTACGGCATGGGGGGGGTGGTCGCGCTGATCCTGCTGAGCGTCTTCCTCCTGTCGGCGGCGGGGATCTACGCGCTCATGTCGTTCACCGTGACGCAGCGCCGGCGGGAGATCGGGATCCGCACCGCGCTGGGCGCGCACCCGGGGCAGGTGCTGCGGAGCGTGTTCGCCCGTGCGGCCTGGCAGATCGGGCTGGGCCTGGTGGTGGGCGTCGCGGGGGCGGCGCTGCTGGAGGGGGTCACGGGAGGGGGGCTGATGGAGGGGCGGGGCGTCGTGATCCTCCCCGCGCTCGCCCTGGTCATGGCGTTGGTGGGGCTCCTCGCGGCGGTCGGGCCGGCGCGGCGGGGCCTCGGCATCCAGCCGATGGAGGCGCTGCGGGCGGAGGGGTGAGGGCCCGGCGGCAGCGGCCCAGGGGGGAGGTCCCGCGGCTGAAGGCTGGTTCAGCACGAAGCGCCCGGCCCGCGAGGGACCGGGCGCTCGTTACACAGGCGAAGCTTCCGCTCTGACGCCGTTCACTGCGGGACGACGCTCGGATCGCCGGACCAAGCCGAGTGATCTACTCCCGTCTGCGCGGATACGCCGGCGGGGTGTCGGTCTCGATGAACGGGCCGAGCAAGCCGCGCTCCTCAAGGAACCTGCGCTCGTCGGGATCGCGGCGCGGCCGGGTCATGCCGGTCGTGTCGATGTTGCGGATCGCCTTCTGGACGGCGCGCTCCCGGCGGTCCCACATCTCTTCCAGGGCGCTCAGGTCCCAGTCGCTGTAAGGCACGTCAGTCCTCCTCTTGCTCATGGCCCGCGTCGCGCTGCGGCTTCCGCCCCCGCAAGCCGTCCCAGACATCGCGCAGGAGCTCGTCTGTCATGGCCTGGTCGGATGCAGCCAGGCCCCACAATACCTCGTACACCCGTTCTGACCGCTCGCGCCGCAACAACTTCGCCAGGAGCGAGTGATCCAGCTCTCCGGCAAAGGTTCGCAGCATCGCCACGGCCTGCGAGCCCTGCCCAGTGTGCCCGGTTTGGTCGAACTCCACCAGCCGCCCGACAAGGACTACTTCCTTCTCGACCACACGGAGAGCGTACGGCCCTACCGGATACTCGCTGAATGGATCTTCCAGGTACGTGCCTGGCACCTCAACGAAGAATCCGTCTCGAACCCAGTGGCGACCGCTGCTCTCGAAGCGGAGTGCCGAGAACACGTCGTGCAAACGCCTTCTGTCGACCACCCCGGAAACCGATTGCACCACGAGGTCCGCATCGTCGGTCGCGTAGGTGCCCGGTGCGTAGAACTCGATGGCCCCTCCGCCGACCAGCGTAGCGATCATTCCCCGCCGGCGCAGCGCCTCGGAGATCACGGCGCAGGCGAGCGTCAACCGTCGGAGGTGTGGCCGCCCCGGCGCCAGCAGGCCCTCGTCGCGGAGGATCCCGTCGAGTTCCTCCCGCATGTCGTCGAGCGGCGGCTCGGAGAAATGCCCCTGATCCTTCGCAAGATCGGTATTCAAGGGAGGACTCTCCGTCGCGGAATCGAAAGTGGGGGATGAGACACCTCACGGCGCCCCACCCCCCTCCAAGCCGAACCGAACCATACCGCCCCCACCCCGCCCCTCACCCCCCTCCCGACCCCACCACCCGACTGCAACCCCGCCCCACCCCGCCCAACCGCTGCC
>DATABU010000093.1:0-4023 GCA_036259415.1 Longimicrobiaceae bacterium | reverse complement strand
CCCCGGCGGAGATCCGCCGGGGGCGCCCTCGTGCTCCGTCTCCGCGGACCCGCCCTACCCCTCCGTGTCGCACCCGTCCTCCACCACGTCCTCCATCCCCGCGGCGCGGAAGATCCTGCGGCGGATGCGCCGGTCGAAGAGCGCCCACTTCGCCTCGCGCCCGTCGTGGTCGTCCTCGGCCCCGGCCAGGAAGCCCACCTCGATCTCGAAGCCTCCGGCGCGGCTGCGCCCGCCGCCGTACGGGCGGCCGCGCAGGTCGGAGCCCAGCGCCTCCTTCAGGAAGGCGTCCACCGACAGCGTGACCTTGGCCGTGCGCAGGCTCCCGGAGACGAGCTCCCTGCCGTCGTCGCCGCAGAGGATGCCGTAGACCACGGCGGTGTGCACGTTCTCCTCGGCGAGGAGGAAGTCCGCCGCCTGGGGGATGGCGTCGCGGTCGGCCCAGCGCACGTAGCCCACCCCTGCCACCGAGAACCCGCCCTGGATCACGCGGTTCGCCAGCGCCGCCTCGATCACGTCCATGGTGGCGTGCGACTTCTGCACGCAGAGCACCCGCTCCAGCAGGTCGCCGTCCACGAAGTCGCTCAGGTACGCGGCGGCGCGGTACTCCGGCGCGCGCGCGTGGACGAAGCCGTCGGTCTCGCTGTGCAGGCCGTGCATGAGCGCAGTGGCGAGCTGCACGTGCGAGCGGTTGTCGGCGTCCAGGCGGAGGATGCGGCCGCTGCGCAGGTACTCCGCCACCAGCGTGGCCGCGGCGCCCACCCGGCGAACGTCGGCGAAGACGGGGTCCAGCACGTCCTGCGGGTCGTGGTGGTCGATCACCGCCAGCGTGGGGACGCCGGCCGCCCGGAGGCGCTCCGTCAGGTGGGTGGTGGTCCCCTGGTTGTCCACGAACACCGCGGCGTCGTACGCCTCCAGCTCCATCCCGTCCTGGTAGCGGGTGAGGCGGATCTCGAGGAGGTTCACCAGCGCCAGGTTCTCCGGGTGGCTGATCTGGCCGTCGTATACCACGTCGGCCTCGATTCCGAAGACCCGCGCCATCTCCCGGTACGCCAGGCCGGAGGAGATCGCGTCCGGGTCGGGGAAGTCCTGGATGGCCACCAGGTGCCGCTCCCCCCGCCGCGCCTGGAGGAGGCCGGCCAGCTCCGCCGCCCGGGCGGCGCTCTCGTCCTCCGGCGGCGCGGGCGCCGCGATCCCCGGCCCCCACTCCGCGGCGTCGCCGCGCGCCCTCGACAGCCCCCCCCCGGCCTCCGCCATCACCCCTCGCCCCTGCCGTTGCCGTGCGGCTTGTGGAAGAGGAAGCCCTGCGTCAGGTGGACGCCCAGCGCCTTCACCGTCTCGTACTCCTCCTCCCGCTCCACCCCCTCCGCGATCACCTTGATCCCGTGGTCGTTGGCGAACGAGACCATGGTGTCCACCAGGTTCTGCTTCATGAAGTTGGTGTCGATGCTGGAGATCAGCGAGATGTCCAGCTTGATGAAGTCCGGCGCCAGGTTGGCGATGCTCCCCAGTCCCGCGTAGCCGGAGCCCGCGTCGTCCACGGCGAAGCGGAAGCCGCGGGCGCGGAAGTCGTCCAGGTACCCCTGGAAGGTGGGGTAGTCGGTGATCGCCGTGCGCTCGGTGATCTCCAGAACGATCCGCTCCGGGTGCTCCACCCCCAGCTCGTCCAGGTCCAGGTAGCGGAAGGTGGGGTCGCGGAAGTCGTGCGGGTCGATGTTGAGGAAGAGGAGCTCGTCGGGCTTGAGGTTCTCGTCGATCCCCTCGATGGCGCGCTTGCGGCAGAGCCGGGACAGCTCCCAGATCAGGTTGGCCTCCTCCGCCACGCCGAAGAGCACCTCCGGCGAGCGCAGGCCGCGCAGGACCCCCCGGGCCAGCGCCTCGTAGCCGTACACCTCGCGCGTCTCCGTCACCACGATGGGGTGGTAGACGATGTAGACCGCGCCCTCGCGCAGGGTGCTCTTCAGGTCGGCCACCTTGCGGCTGCGCTCGCGGTGCTCCACGCTGCGCGCCGCCGACGCCGCCTCGCGGATCCCGCGGTAGATCATCCGCTCGGTGCGGATCTTGGGGTTCCGGAAGAGGGTGGTGGAGCCCACGTAGATGCCGAAGAGCCCCGCCACGTCCTCGCCGTGCTCCTTCTCCAGCCGCTCCCCGATGTGGCGCTCCAGCTCCTCGGCCAGCTCGTTGATGCGCCGGTCGGCATCCTCCACCGGCTCCTGCAGGTCGGTGAAGAAGATGAAGTCGTCGTCGCCCGTGTGGGAGACCATCAGGTGGCTCTCGGAGGCGCCGCGCTGCCGGTCGTAGAACTCGCGCACCGAGCGCGCGGTGGTCTGGAGCACCTCGTCCAGCTTCTGCCAGCCGTAGATCTCCTCCAGCTTGGAGTAGCGGACGAACTCGATGTACAGGATGGTGAGCCGGCCGGTCCGCTCCAGGATCTCCCGGCCCCGCTCCAGCATCACCGGGAGCGTGGGGAAGCCGGTGAAGCGGTCGTAGAGGAGCTCCTCGTAGTGCAGGTGCTCCGCGGCCTGCGAGGTGGACTCCGGCCGCTCCGCGCGCCGCATGCGGCCCAGCGCCGAGCCGATGCGCGACGCGACCTCCTCCGCCCCCGCCGAGGTGAGCAGCCACTCGTCCGCCCGCACCTCGGCGGCGCAGGCGGCGGTGCGGTCGTCCGGGCAGGCCACCACCAGGGCGATCCCGCGCGTAGCCGTCTCGGCTCGCAGGACGCGCATCTCGTCCGGGTCCGTGGCCTCCACCAGCACCACGTCCGGGTGCGACCGGAGCGCGTCCAGCAGCCGGTCGCCGGGGCTCACGGGCGAGCCCGGCGGGACGTTCACGGTCATCAGGTCCGCCTCCAGGCGGGTCGCCGCGGAGGCCAGCCGCTCGGCGAGCGCGGCGTCCGCGACGCGGGCGAGCACCCTCACGCGTCGGGCTCCCGGGCGGCCAGGTTGCGCTGCACCTTCTCCGCCAGCTCCTTGAGGTCGACGGGCTTCACCACGTAGTCGTCGGCCCCGGAGCGGAGGCCCTCGAACTTGTCCTCGTACCCTCCCTTGGCCGTGACCATCACCACGCGCGTGTCACCCAGGTCGGGGTGGTTCTTGATGGTGCGGCACACCTGCCAGCCGTCCATCCCCGGCATCATCACGTCCAGGAGGACCAGCGCGGGCCGGACCTGCTCCATCTTCGCCAGCGCGGAGCGGCCGTCCTGGGCCTCCGCGACCACGTACCCGCGGGACTCCAGGAAGGCGCGCAGGATCTCGACGTTGTCGCGGTTGTCGTCCACCACCAGGATCGTCGTGTCGTTCACGGTAGGTCGTACGTCGGGGGGAGCGGAAGAGGTGCCGGAAGCGGCGGGTCGCCCCGGTCCGATCCGGGGCCAGAGCGGGCAAGAAGCAGGCCATGGAGACGCAAACGCATCCCCTGCTTCGGCTTACGGACGGCGCAGGAAGGCGGCGCCGGGACGCGCCTCCCGCGGTTGTGCAACCCGGCGCCGGGGCTTACATTGGGTCCCCCGCCGGAGTATTTTCCCGAAAACCAGCCGCCGCGAGCCTGCCTCCGGCGCCCCGACTCTTTCGGACCCGTCCGTGGCGGCCCCTGCGTTCCGGGGCTCCCGGCGGCCCGGTCGATCGTCCGATCCAGGCGAGAGGCAATCATGACGTTTCGCCGCAGGGAGGACCGCGCGCTGAGCCTGCTGCTCGCCACCCCGCCCGAAGGGGACGGGGAGTCCTCCCGGCCGGCCGGCGGGTACCGCTTCGCGCTCCTCGCCTGCGACCCGGACGGGGACCGGGAGCCGCGCCCCGTCGCCGCGCCGGACGCGGACGCGGCGCTCCCCCCGGGCGACGCCGTGCTCCTGCTGGACCCCGGGGCGGGCGACGCCATGCTGGTCGCGGGGGCGGCGATCCGCTCCATCCCCCGCGGGAGCGGTGGGGACGAGCTGCTGGAGCGCGCCGCGGCGGGGGCGGCGGCGTGGCGGGAGGAGCGCCTGCGGGCCTGGCGGCGGGAGCAGCTCCCGGAGAAGCTGATCGCCTTCTC
>DATABU010000092.1:0-4531 GCA_036259415.1 Longimicrobiaceae bacterium | reverse complement strand
GCGACATGGCGCTGCGCGGCTTCTTCGCGCACGTCACCCCGGACGGGGTGGACCCCTGGCAGCGGCTCGCCCGCGGGGGGGTCGGCTACAGCACGGCGGGCGAGAACATCGCCCACGGGATCACCTCCGGGCGGCAGGCGTACCGGCTCTGGATGGACAGCGAGCCGCACCGCCGGAACATCGAGAACTGCGCCTTCACCCACCACGGGGTGGCGTCGTTCGAGGGGCGCTGGACGCACGTGTTCATCCGGCCGCACTGACACGCGGGCCGGGGGCGGAGGGCGCCGGGCGGACCGGTAAGGGCGGTACGCCCCGCCGGCGAGCCGCAGCGCTTCGAGTGGCGGGTACTCGACGCGGCGGGCGCGCCCGTCTGGGTGGAGGTCGCCCTGCACGGGGTCGCCATCCGCGGGGAGCTCCGGGTGCTGGCGAGCGTCCGCGACATCGCCCAGCGCAAGGCCGCCGAGGCGGAGCAGCGCCGGCTCGCCGACGAGCTGGAGGCGCGCGTGGAGGAGCGCACCTCCGAGCTGGAGGCGGTGTTCCGGGCGCTCCCGGACCTGTACATCCGCCTGGGGCGCGACGGGGCGCTGCTGGACTACCAGTCGGGGAGCCAGGACCCGCTCTTCGTCCCCCGCGAGGGGTGCGTGGGGCGCCGCCTGCGCGACGTGTTCCCCCCCGCGCTGGCCGCGGCGCTGGAGGCGGGGATCCGCGAGGTCGCCCGCACGGGGGAGCTGGCGCGCGTGGAGGACACGCTCACGCTCCCGCAGGGGGAGCACCGCTTCGAGGCACGCGTCCTCCCGTTCCGCGACGGGCAGCACGTCGTGGTCGTCCGCGACGTCACGGGCCGGGCCGCGGCCGAGCAGGCGCTCCAGCAGCGGGAGGAGCACTTCCGCCGCCTCATCGAGAACTCGTCGGACGTGGCGACCATCCTGGACGCCCGGGGCGTGAACCTGTACCAGAGCCCGTCCGTGGAGCGGGTCTTCGGCTACAGGGCGGAGGAGCTGGTGGGGACTCACGCCACCGACCGCATCCACCCCGACGACGCCGCCCACGCCCTGGAGGTGCTGGGGCGGGTCTTCCGCGCCCCGGGGCGCTCCGAGACGCTGGAGTTCCGCTACCGCCACCGCGACGGCTCGTGGCGCTGGGTGGAGGCGGTGGGCCGCACCCTCCTACCCGACTCTCCGGAGGCGGGGGTAATCATCAACGTCCGCGACGTCACCGACCGCCGCCGGGCCGACCGGGAGCTGCGCGAGACCACGCGCTTCCTGGAGACGCTGGTCGCCTCCAGCCCCGGGGTGATCTTCCGCGGCTCCGGCGAGACCTTTCAGACCACCTACATCAGCCCCAACGCCGAGGCGGTGCTCGGCTTCGCGCCGGGGCGCTTCATGGCGGAGCCGCGCCTTTGGGTGGAGCGCACCCATCCCGACGACCGCGAGACGGTGGCCGCGAAGATCCTGGAGGCCGTGCGCACGGGCGCGCGGGAGCTCACCTACGAGTACCGCTTCCTCCACGGCGACGGCGCGTACCGCGCCCTGCTGGCGAGCGCCCGCTTCGTGCGCGACGAGGCCACCGGCTCGGTGGAGGTGGTGGGCTACACGCTGGACGTGAGCCCGCTCAAGGAGGCGGAGGCGGCGCTCCGGGCGGCCAAGGAGGAGGCGGAGGAGGCCAACCGCGCCAAGAGCGAGTTCCTGTCGCGCATGAGCCACGAGCTGCGCACGCCCATGAACAGCATCCTGGGCTTCGCGCAGGTGCTGGCGCGGCGCAGCCCGACGCCCGAGCAGCAGCGCTCCGTGGAGCAGATCCTCCGCGCGGGGGCGCACCTGCTGAACCTGATCAACGAGGTGCTGGACATCGCCCGCATCGAGGCCGACCGGCAGCCCCTCTCGCTGGAGCCGGTGCGGGTGGACTCCGCGGTGGCCGAGGCGCTCAGCCTGATCCGCCCGCTGGCCGCCGAGCACGGCTGCCGCCTGGAGGAGCCGGAGGGCGCCCCCGGCGTGTTCGTGCACGCCGACCGGCAGCGGCTCACGCAGGTGCTACTGAACCTCCTCTCCAACGCGGTCAAGTACAACCGCCCCGGGGGGCGCGTCCGGGTCGCGGTGGACGAGGCGCCGCCGGCCGGCGAGGGCAGGCCGGGGCGCGTGCGCATCGCAGTGCACGACACGGGGCGGGGGATCGCGCCGGACGACATGGCAGAGCTGTTCGTCCCCTTCGCGCGGCTGGGGGCCGAGCGCCTGGAGGTGGAGGGGACCGGGCTCGGGCTGGCGCTCTCCCGCCGGCTCGCCGAGGCGATGGACGGCTCCCTGTCGGCGGAGAGCGCCCCGGGCGAGGGGAGCGTGTTCACCCTGGAGCTCCCCGCGGCGGCCGACCCCCTGGTGCGGGTGGCCGCGCTCCCCGCGGCGGTCGCTCGCCCGGCCGCGGGCGACGGTGCGGGGCGGCCGGCAACGCTCCTCTACGTGGAGGACAACCTCGCCAACCTGGCGCTGATGGAGACGCTGTTCGCCTCGCGCGGCGAGATCACCCTGCTCACGGCCATGCAGGCGGGGGTGGGGCTGTACCTGGCCTGGGAGCGGGCGCCGGACCTGGTGCTGCTGGACCTGCACCTCCCCGACCTCCCCGGCGACGAGGTGCTGCGGCGGCTGCGGGCCGACCCCCGCACCGCCCGCACCCCGGTGCTGGTCATCAGCGCCGACGCGACGCCCGGCGGCGTGGAGCGGCTCCTCGCGGCCGGCGCCGACGAGTACCTGACCAAGCCGCTGGACCTGGACGCCTTCCTCGCCGCCGTGGACCGGCTGCTGGCGGCGAGCCCGGCGGCGCGGTGAGCCCCCGGGGCACGCGCGCCGCTCAGGGGCGGCGGAGCGTCTCGGGCATCCTCCAGGCGACCGCGACACCGGATGCGAGGGTGACCGCCGCCACCGCGCCGATGGCCCACGCCATCCCGAAGAGGTCCGCCAGCACCCCCGCCAGCACGGCTCCCACGGCGTATCCTCCGTCGCGCCAAAGGCGGTAGACGCCCACCGCCGAGCCGCGCCAGCGCGGGTCCGCCACGTCGCCCACCGACGCCAGCAGCGTCGGGTACACCATGGCCGTGCCGGCGCCCAGCAGCGCCAGGGCGCCGAGCCAGGGCCAGAACCCGCGCGCGAGCGCGACCGCCGCCAGCGCGGCGCCCTGCAGCAGCATCCCGCCCGCGATCAGCCCCTTGCGTCCCCGGCGGTCGGAGAGCGCCCCGGTCCAGAGCTGGAGCGCCCCCCAGACCGCCGGATAGGTGAAGCTCAGGATCCCGATCCGCGCCACGTCCAGCCCCGCCGCGGCGAAGAACAGCGGGAAGAGCCCCCAGGCGAGCCCGTCGTTGAGGTTGTTCACCATCCCCGCGTGGCTGGCGCTGGAGAGCGCGGGGTCCCGCCAGCTCGACCGCGCGAGGATGGCGCGCATCCCGGGGTCGGCGCCGTCGTCGTCCGCGCCCTCGCGCGGGGGGTGGCGCGCGGCCTCCAGCGCCGCGTACGGCCGTGTCTCCCGCACCAGCAGGAGGGAGAGCGCCAGCCCCGCGGCGGCGAAGCCGATCCCCAGGTAGAAGGGCTCGGGCCGCAGGCCGTGCTCCGCCGCGATCCAGCCGGAGGCCAGCGCCGAGAGCGCGACGGCCAGGTAGCCCGCGGCCTCGTTCAGGCCCATGGCGAGGCCGCGCCGCTGCGGCCCCGCCAGGTCGATCTTCATGATCACGGTGGTGGACCAGGCCAGCCCCTGGTTGATCCCCAGCAGCACGTTGGCGAAGACGACCCACCCCCAGGAGGGCGCTTCGATGACGAGGAAGGGGACGGGAAGGGCGAAGAGCCAGCCGGCGACCAGCACGCGCTTCCGTCCCCAGCGGTCGCCCAGCCGCCCGGCGAAGAGGTTGGCGGCCGCCTTGACCGCGCCGAAGGTGGCGACGAAGGATAGAGCGGCGCTCTTGCTGGCGACCCCGAACTCGGCCTCGGCCAGCAGGGGGAGCACCGTGCGCTCCAGCCCCACCATGGCGCCCACGAAGGCGTTGACCAGGACCAGGAGCCAGAACTGGCGCCAGTTCGCGCGCAGCCCCAGGACGGGGCCGACCGGGTGCGCGCCGGGCGCGGCGCTCAGGCCGGACCCGCCGCGCATGGCTCCGCCGCCGCGTGCGCGGAGAGGAGCGGCTCCAGGAAGAGGACCGCGCGCTCCACCACCTCCGGCGCGCGCAGCACGCGGTTGTGCCCCAGCCCCGTGGTCGCCACCAGCTCGGCCCCCGGCCAGCCCGCGGCGATCGCCCGCCCCTCGTCGAAGGGGATCTCCCGGTCGCCCCGGTCGTGGACGACCAGCGCGGCCGCGGCCAGCCCGGGCGCCATGCCGGGGACGGAGAAGTCCGCGAGCGGCCGGCCGAGCCGCCGCTCGATCCGCGCCTCCAGCCGGGCCCGCACGGCGGGGGCGAGCCGCAGGAGCCGGGCGAAGCGGTCCAGCGCCCACCCGAGCGTCGCGGCCGGAGCCACCAGCACCACCCGGCGCGCCTCCACCGGCGCGCCGTCGGGGGGGG
>DATABU010000091.1:0-6351 GCA_036259415.1 Longimicrobiaceae bacterium | reverse complement strand
GCCAGGGTGCGGAAGGGGCCGTGCGACTCGCGGTGCGCCACGATCTTCGCGGCGAGCCCGGGCCCCACGCGCGGGAGGCGGTCCAGCTCCTCCGCGTTGGCGGTGTTGGGGTCGATGCGCTCGCCGGGGGCCAGCGGGCGCCGCGCGCGCCCGGCGCGCTCCGCCTCCTCCGCCGACCGGCCGAGCAGGCGCGACGCCGCGCCCCCCTCGGCGTCGGACGCCTCCGCGGCGCTCCACGCGGCCGGGGGCGTCTCCGAGCGCAGCCAGCGCACGCCCCCGCCGAAGGCGAGGAGGAGGGCGACCACGCCCAGCGCGGTCCGCTCCTGGCGCGTCACCGCCTCACCCTCCCCGGTAGACCAGCTCCGCCAGCACCTCCCCGACGATGCGGAGGCTCTCGGCGCTGGTGTTGGGGACGTCGTCCTGCGGGGTGTGCCAGTAGCGGTTCCCGGGGCCGTACTCGAAGTCGATCACGTCCACCGTGCGGATCCCCGCCCGGTTCAGGGGGAGGTGGTCGTCCTCGACGTACGGCCCCGGCGAGTGCTCGAACACGTCGCCGTAGCCCATCTCCGCGGCCAGGCCCCAGACGCGCTGCACCACCTCGGGCGCCAGCTCCTGCGAGTTCCCCTCCACGGGGAAGCGGGGGTCCTGGTCGCCCACCATGTCCAGCAGCACCCCGTAGAAGGGGCGGTAGCCCGGGGGGAGGTTCGCGGCGAAGTGACGGGCGCCCAGGTACATGTCGTCGCCGGTGGGGCCGAAGTCCTCGCCGTCCACCAGCAGCAGGTCCACCCCGACGGGGGGCGGCTGGCGGCGGAACATCTCCGCCAGCTCCAGGAGCACGGCGACGCCCGAGGCGCCGTCGTTGGCGCCGGGTACGGGGCGGGCGCGGTCGGCGGGGCTGGACGCCTGGTCGGAGGTGGGGCGGGTGTCCCAGTGCGCCAGCAGCAGGACGCGCTCCTGCGCCTCCGGGCGGAAGCGGGCGAACAGGTTGGTCATCCGCAGCGTGTCGCCGCCCTTGGTGACGTGCGTGAACGGCTGTGCGACGACGGTGTCCGCGCGCTCCCCCAGGTACTCCCGCATCCACGCCAGCTGCGCGGCGTGGCCCGCGGTCCCCGGCACCCGCGGCCCGAAGGCCACCTGCCGCCGGAGGTGCTCGAAGGCGCGGGCGGAGTTGAAGGGCGGCCGCTCCGCGCGCGCCCCGGGGACGGCGCCGCCCGCGGCCGTCTCGCCGCCCTCCGCCCCGCACCCCGGCGCCGCGGCGAGCGCCAGGAGGAGCAGGGAACGAAGCGCCAGAGAAGATGGTATCACGAACGTTTCTGTCCTGGGGTGCCACGTACGGCGGAGGGGAGTGCGCGGGCGGGGGGCCGGCGCTATACTAGGGCGCCCGCACCTGCCCAGCAAGTATCGGCCATCCGGATGAAGATCCTTACACGATATCTCCTGCGGGCGCACGTCGGCCCGTTTTTGTTTGCCTTCTTCGCGCTGACGGGGGTCATCACCATCAACGTCCTCGCCCGCCGGCTCGCCGAGTTGGCCGGCAAGGGCCTCCCCCTGGGCGTCATCCTCGAGTTCTTCGTCCTCTCGCTCCCGGCCACCGTCGCGCTGACCTTCCCCATGGCGGTGCTGGTGTCGGTGCTGTACGCCTTCTCGCAGCTCACCGCCTCCAACGAGATCACGGCGCTCAAGGCCAGCGGGATCGACCTGAAGCGGATGATCCTCCCCCTGTTCGTGGTGGCGGCGCTGATCGCGGCGGGGATGGTGTGGTTCAACGACCGGGTGCTCCCGGAGAGCAACCACCGCTGGAGCCAGCTGATGATCGACATCAGCCGCAAGAGCCCGCTCTTCCTGCTGCGCGAGCAGACGCTGAACCGCATCCCCGCCTCGGACGGCCGCTCCTTCTACCTGCGCGCGGGGCAGATCGACCAGATCACCAACCGGCTGCGCGACGTGGTCATCTACGACGTCAGCCAGCCGCGGGTGACCCGCACGATCTACGCCGACTCGGGGGTGATGGCCTTCAACACCGCGCGCACCGACCTCCTGCTGACGCTCTACGACGGGGAGATGCGCGAGGTGGACATGGACCAGCCGGAGAGCTTCCAGCGCATCGACTTTCAGGAGCAGCAGCGCCGCATCCCCGGGGTGGCCAACGAGCTGCAGGTGGGCTCCGCCACCTCCACCTACCGCGGCGACCGGGAGATGACGGTGGGGATGATGCAGGCCCGCGTCGACTCGCTCCGGGCGCAGCTCCGCGACGTGCGGCGCGACGTCCACCAGGCGGCCCGCGCCGACCTGGACCGCGTCCTGGGGAAGGCGCCGGCGGTGGAGCCGGGCGAAGCCCCCGTGGTGGGCGCGGTGCCGGGGCTGGGGCCCGCGCAGGCCGCCCGCTTCGCCGCCGACAACCTGGGCTCGTCGCACTCGCGCGCCCGCGAGCTGCAGCGGCAGGTGCGCGAGTTCCGGGTGGAGATCCAGAAGAAGTACTCCATCGCCGCGGCGACGCTGGTGTTCGTGCTGGTGGGCGCGCCGCTCGCCATCCGCTTCCCCCGCGGCGGGGTGGGGATGGTGATCGCCTTCAGCCTGGTGATCTTCGCCATCTACTACGTGGGGCTCATCGGCGGGGAGACGCTGGCGGACGAGGGGTACGTCACTCCGGAGTGGGCCATGTGGGTCGTCAACGTCGTCATGGCGGGGCTGGGGGTGCTCTGGGTGATGCGCATGGGGAACGAGACCTCCACCTCGCGCGGCGGCCCCTGGGAGGAGTGGCTGTACCGGCTGCGGGTCCGCTTCGGGAGGGACGCGTCGTGATCCGGCTCCTCGACCGCTACGTGGGCTACCAGTTCCTGCGGACCTTCGTGGGGGTGGTCCTCGGGCTCCCCCTGCTGTTCGTGGTCACCGACCTGACGGACAACCTGGACCGGTACGTGGACATGGGGCTGACCATGGGGACGGTCGCCCTCTCGTACGTGTACCAGCTCCCGCTCTTCGTGATGTACGCCTTCCCCATCGCCGCGCTGGTGGCGACGGTGTTCACCATCGGGGGGATGACGGGGCACCTGGAGATCGGGGCCGCCAAGGCGGCCGGCGTCTCCTTCTACCGCATCGTGGCGCCGGTGGTGGTCCTCTCCGCGCTGCTGAGCGTGGTGGCGCTGGGGCTGGGCGAGCTGGTCCCGGTGACGAACGGGATGCGCGCCGAGCTGATGGGGGAGGGGAGGGCGCGGGCGACCACGCTGCGCACCAACTTCGTCTTCCAGACGGAGCACGCCGGGGTCCTCTCGGTGCGCCGGCTGGACCCCGGCGGGGGGGAGATGAACGGCGTGGTGCTGGAGCGGAAGACCACCCCGCAGGCCCCGGGGATGCACGGGGTCGCCGAGACGGCGCGCTGGCGCCGGGGCGAGGGGTGGCGGCTGGACCGGGGGTACCTGCGCGTGCTCACCGCGGGGGGCGAGGAGCGCGCCTTCTCCTTCAGCGGGATGCGCCTCCCACGGCTCCGCGAGACCCCGGAGGACCTGCTGGCGGAGCCCAAGGAGCCGGAGGAGATGCGCTACGCCGAGATGTCGCGCTTCATCCGCGCCATCGAGAGCTC
This sequence comes from Longimicrobiaceae bacterium, assembly GCA_036259415.1. Taxonomy (GTDB): domain Bacteria; phylum Gemmatimonadota; class Gemmatimonadetes; order Longimicrobiales; family Longimicrobiaceae; genus JAFAYN01. The sequence continues at coordinate 2,771 of DATABU010000091.1, read as the reverse complement.
CGGCGGCGACCCGCGCCCGCTGGTGGTGGAGCGGGCGCAGAAGATCGCGCTCCCGCTCGCCGTGTTCGTGATCGTGCTCTTCGGCGCGCCGCTGGCGACGAGCTCGCAGCGGGGGGGCACGGCGTACGGGGTGGGGATCTCGCTCATCATCACCATCGTGTACCTGCTGCTCTTCCGGGTCATGCGGGCCCTGGGCGAGAGCGGGGCCGTCGAGCCGGTGCTGGCGGCGTGGATCCCCAACCTGCTCTTCCTGGTGGCGGGGCTGTTTCTGCTGGCCCGGGTGCGTACGTAGGACTGCTACTGCCAGCTCGGGCGTGCCCCTCGCTGGCGCTCGGGTCGGGCTGCGGCTCCGTAGGGCAGCACACTACGCTGCCCAACGGAGGCGAGCCCCGACGGAACTGCTGTCGGGTCTCGCCCCTTCGGGCTCGCATCCCTCACGCGGGCACCCAGCTGGGGGCAGGCTGTTCTCCCCTCTCCCGCATGCGGGAGAGGGGGTCGCCGTGCCGTTCTCCCGCGGGTCCTACCCGTTCAGCGCCTTCCTCAGCAGCACGATCTGCCCGGCGTGGTAGAGGGTGTGCTGGACTTCGCCGTGGAGGGTCACGTAGCGGGTGAAGGTGCCCTCGTAGGGGGCGGCGTCCAGCTGGGCGTCGTCCAGGCGCGCGGCGGCGTCGCGCAGGCGGCGCTGGCGCTCCCCGAGCGTGCCCAGCAGCTCGGCCCACCCGGCCTCTCCCTCGCCGGCGGCGGCGGGCCAGTCGCCTTCTGCGGGCTCGTCCGTCCTCTCCCCCTCCAGCCGCCGGCGCAGCGCGTCCTCCCAGGCGGCCAGGTGCAGCACGATCTCGCGGATGGTGTGCGCGCCGGGGACGGGGCGCGCGGCGGCCTGCTCGGCCGTGACGCCGTCCAGCGCCTCGCGCAGGGAGGGGCCGTGCCAGGCCGGGCCGTCGTGCGCGCGGCGCAGCTGGTCGACGATGCGCGCGGTCTCGGTCATGGCCCGACCTCCGCGCCGCGCCCGGAGCGCGGCTGCGGCGTCCCCGGGGGCGCGTACCCGCTGCGCACCAGCCCGCTCCACCCTGCCAGGTACGCCGTCCAGGCGCCGCCGAGCAGCCGCCCGACCCCGGCCCGCCGGACCCGCGCTCCGGTGACGAGCCCCGCCGCGCCCCGCGGGGGAGCGGAGATCAGCATCCTTTCGCCGTCCATGGTGCCCTCCTCCTGGTTCGGTTGCGACCACCAAAACGTGTTTTGGTGGTTAGTCACATGCTAATGCTGGCGTGCTAACCTGTCAAGGGTTATTTTGGTGGTGTAAACCAACCGGGAGGGATGCTTGAACGAAGAGACCAACCCGCTGGACGAGCTGAGCCTGGTGGGTGGGCGGCTCTGCCTGGACTTCACCAACACCGTGGGCTCGCGCGGCGTCGCCGTGGAGCGGGACCGGCTGAAGGGGTACCCGGAGCTGCTCTGGTGGGGGGTGCGGGCGGGGGTGCTGGCGGAGGTGGAGCGGCGCGAGCTGATGCGGCGGGCGGAGGAGCGGCCCGCGGCGGCGGAGGCCGTGTTCCGCCGGGCGCTGGAGTTCCGGGAGGCGAGCTGGCGTGTCTTCCGCGCGGCCGAGGACGGGGCCGCGCCGGACCCGGCGGACCTGGAGACCGTCAACCGGGAGGTGGCGCGGGCGATGGGGCACGCGCGGATCGTGGCGGACGCGGAGGGGGGCTTCGCCTGGGGGTGGGACGACTCGCCGGAGGCGGACCGGGTGCTCTGGCCGGTGGCGCGCGACGCGGCGGAGCTGCTGACCTCGTCGGAGCTGGGGCGGGTGGGGCGGTGCGCGGCGGAGAGCTGCGGCTGGCTGTACCTGGACACCAGCCGCAACCGCAGCCGGCGCTGGTGCGACATGCGCGACTGCGGCAACCGGGCCAAGGTGCGGCGGCACTACCGGCGCCGACGGGGGGCGGGCGCCGACGGTGGAGGCAGCGAGCCGGGCGGGCCGCACCAGCGGGACGCTTCGCCGTAAGTGGTTGACGTTGTGCAGTATGAGTGGTATTTTTCCTGCGTATGTTTACGGACACCTCCCCGGTGTCGCCCGTCCCGCCCCGTGCCCGACCCCTCTCGCCGACCCGCATCGCCCCGCCGGCGGTGCCGTGTTCGCCCTGCGTATCCCAGCAGCAACAGTTCCCGATGTTCCAGGAAGAAAGCGACCTCGCCCGACATCTCCGTCTCCTCTCCGCCGAGCAGTGGGGGGAGCGCAACGGCGTCGCGCTGATCGGCCGGCACGCGCGCCTGCTGGAGGCGCAGGAGAAGGCGCTCTTCTTCGCGCAGGCGGAGGCCCCGGTGCTCGTCACCGGCGAGACCGGGACGGGGAAGGAGCTCTTCGCGCGGGCCGTCTACCTGCTCGGCTCCCGGCGGGGCGCGCCCTTCGTGAGCGTCAACTGCGCCCAGTTCGGCGAGAGCCAGCTGGTCGCGAGCGAGCTGTTCGGGCACCGGCGCGGCAGCTTCACGGGCGCGGTCGCGGACCACCGCGGGGTGTTCGAGGAGGCGGACGGCGGGGTGGTGTTCCTGGACGAGGTGGGGGAGCTGTCGTCCTCCGCCCAGGCCATGCTCCTGCGCGTGCTCGGCGAGGGCGAGGTGGTGCGGGTGGGCGAGTCGCGCGCCCGGCGGGTGGACGTGCGCGTGGTGGCGGCCACCAACCGCGACCTGCGCGAGATGGTGGCGGACGGGCGGTTCCGGGAGGACCTGTACTACCGGCTGCGCTTTCTCCACCTGCACGTGCCGCCGCTCCGCGAGCG
>DATABU010000090.1:0-7355 GCA_036259415.1 Longimicrobiaceae bacterium | reverse complement strand
GGTGCTGGAGTTCGGGGAGGAGGGCGTCGGCGCGGGGCGCTTCACCGACGCCCGCACCGTGGCCGCGGACGCGCGGGGGCGGGTGTACGTCGGGGAGTACTCGGGGGGGCGGGTGCAGGTCTTCGACTCGCTCGGCGCCTTCGCCACGCAGTGGACGGCGGACCCGGAGATGCCGCTGCTGGACCTGGCGGCGGACCGCGGCGGCACCGTCTACGCGGTGCAGTCGGGGCGGATCCGGCGTTACGAGGGCGCCACGGGACGGCCGCTGGGCGAGGTGCGGGTCCCGGGGGGCGAGAGCGTCTCCGACCTCGCCCTGGCCCCCGACGGGAGCCTCTGGGCGGTCACCTGGCCGTCCGGGATCGTCCACCTGGGCGCGGACGGCGCGGAGCGGCTGCGCATCGACACCCGCGACGCCATCGGCGGCAACGCGTCGCCGGCGCGGGTGGCCGTGTCCGGCGCCGGCGACGTGTACGTGCTGGACCAGTGGTCGGGAGAGGTGTACCGGCTGGACCGGGGCGGGCGCTTCGTGGACCGCTTCGGCGGCAAGGGGCAGGGCGCCGGGCAGCTCGCCTCGCCCACGAACCTGGCCGTGGACGGCCGCGGCCGCGTCTACGTGAGCGACATGGGGGGCGGGATCCGCGTCTTCGGCGCGGACGGGCGGTACCTGGACTCCTTCGGCCCCGGCGTGGTCTTCGGCTTCGCCTTCACCGACCGCGACGAGCTCTGGGCCGCCTACCGCAACCGGCACCGGGTGGTGAAGTTCCGGCTGCGGGAGTGAGCGGCGGCGCGGGGCTACGACCCGGCGGTGCCCTCTCCCTGCACCCGGACCGCGTCGTCCGCCACCGTGGCGTCCATGGTCTCCACCGTGAAGTCGAAGGTCTGCCCGGGCTGCAGCGACCCGAGCACGGGGTAGTCGAAGAACACCCCCACCACCTTCCCGTCGCGGTCGCGGAACGAGGTCACCAGCTTGATCCCGCCCAGCGGGCGCCCGGAGTCGTTGCGGCCGCGGCCGGTGACCACCGCCCCGGTGATGCCGCGGGCGAGGTCGGCGGAGAGGATGGTCACCGGCCGGCGGGGTGGCCGTCCCTCCCGCGACCACCCCGCCACGGTGACGGTGTGGCCCGCGATGCCGGCCGGCGCGCCGTAGTGCATGTCCACGAAGGGCGCCGTCCCCCCCGGCTCCACGCGGCCCAGCACCGCCGCGGCGTGGTCGGTCGCCACCACCGCGCCCGCGGCGTCCCGGAAGGCGACGTCCAGCTCCACGTCGTAGACGGGGACGTCCAGCCGGTTGACCACCTCCCCGGAGATCCTGTAGTCTCCAAGGTCGTACCATCCGGTGACGCCGCGCACCTCCACCTCCACCTCCGCCGCTCCGGCGGCCGGGGCGGCGGCCCCCTCCGGCTCTCCGCCGGATGCGTCGCCCACGCGCGCGCAGCCCGGGGCGAGCGCGGCGAGGGCGAGGAAGAGGCCCGTACGGCGTCCGACGCGAAGCGGTCCCATCATGGCGCCTCTCCCGCGGCTGGGGGTGCCGGTTCCGGGCGCCGGGCGGCGCCCGTCCACAGCTTCCGGTCCGCGGCGGCCGCTGTCAAGCGCCGGTCCCTCACCCACCCGACGTGACCCCGTGAACACCGAACCGACTCCCCCGGGCGACCGGCCCGTCGTGCACCTTGAGCGGCCCGAGGACTGGGAGGCGTGGCTGGAACGGAACCACGCCGCCTCCCCCGGCGTCTGGCTGCGCCTGGGGAAGAAGGGCTCCGGCCTGCCGTCCCCGAGCTACGACGAGGCGCTGGAGGCGGCGCTCTGCTGGGGGTGGATCGACGGCCAGAAGCGGAGATGGGACGAGCGCTCCTGGATCCAGAAGTTCACCCCCCGCGGCCCGCGGAGCACGTGGAGCCGGGTGAACACGGAGAAGGTGGGCCGGCTGGTGGAGAGCGGGAGGATGCGGCCGCCCGGACTCCTGGCCGTGGAGCGCGCGAAGGCGGACGGCCGGTGGGACGCGGCCTACGACTCCCCGAGCAGGGCGACGGTCCCCGACGACCTCCAGGCGGCGCTGGACGCCAGCCCCGGGGCGAAGGCGTTCTTCGCCACGCTGAACGGAGCCAACCGCTACGCCGTGCTCTGGCGCGTCCAGACCGCGCGCCGGCCGGAGACCCGGGCGAAGCGCATCCGCGAGCTGGTGGGGATGCTGGAGCGGGGGGAGAAGCTGCACCCCTGACGGGGCGCCCGGCCCTCACCCGCCGGAGCCGCCCGGCGGGAAGTCGATCCCCGGGAGAAGCGCCGGGTCCCGCTGCGGGGGGACGGGGCTCCGGAAAGCGCCGCCGGTCCGCGCGTTGGCGTCCACCACCCGGAGCAGGGTCTCCAGCTCCCCCAGCGCCTTGCGGAAGTAGTACCGGAACAGCGTGCCGTACCCGGCCAACGCGGCGCCACCCATCCCCGCGGCCCCCAGCGCCGCGCCCGCCGCGACCAGCGGGGCCACCCCGCCGGAGGCCAGCGCGAGGGCGGTGCCCACCACCAGCCCCGCCGCGCCCGCGCCGCCGGAGAGTCCCAGCCCCGCCCAGACGTTGCGGCGGATCCCCACGCGGAGGTCGCCCCGCAGGGTGAGCAGGGTGGCCGTGCGGCCCTGCCGGGGGACGGGCTGCAGCGTCGCGTGCACCTGCAGCAGGTCGATGGCCGTCATGACGTACCCGAACGGCGTGTACGACGAGCTGCCCATGGACGCGCGGGGGAGCTGGAAGACCAGCACCCCGCCCTCCAGCGGCGGCGGCCCCAGCGAGTCCACCAGCGTCATGGCGTACGGGTGGGCGGGGAAGACCCGCTGCATGGCGTCCAGCACCGCCTGCGGCTCCGCCTCGATCTCGCGCGACAGCTCCAGGCTCCGCTGCCGGGTGCGCAGCAGGCGGTTGCCCATGCGGTCCATCCAGGGGGCGAGCGCCGCCGCGTGCTCGCCCAGCGTCTCCTGCTCCTGGAGCGCCTGGCGGACGAACTCCGCCGGGATCCCGGCCTCCGCGGCCGCCGCCTCGATGTCCTCGGGGCGGAACCGGCTCCCCGCGCCGGGGTCGTCGCCCCGCCGGGCGGCGAGCGCGTGGGTCTGCGCCTCCACCCGCTCGGTCGCCTCTGCCTGGAGCTGGGCCGCCCGGCGCAGCGCCGCGAGGGCGCGGTCCTCGGGGATCGTCGAGGGGGAGGGGCGGTTCGGCGGATCGGACATCGGGACCTTCCGGCGGGAGGAGCGTCGTCGGGCTGCGGCTCCCAAGTTACACGGCCGCCGCCGCCTGCGTCCACCCGGGCGCGGCGCTGGTGCCCGGCCCGCGGCGGCCCTAGCTTCGGGACGGTCCCGCGGTGCGCCACCCTCGCCAGCGACCCCCATGCACCCCTCGGCCCCATCCGCCCCGCCGGAGCCCGCCCCCGCCCCCGCCCCCGCCGAGCCCGCGCCCCCGCCCGCGCAGGCGCCGGAGCCGTCCGGCCGGCACGTGCCCTGGCGCACCGTCCTGCGCGAGTTCGCCACCATCGTGGCGGGCGTGCTCTGCGCGCTGGCCGCGCAGGCGTGGTGGGAGGGGCGCCAGGAGCGCGGCCGGGAGCACGACTACCTCCGGCAGCTGCTGGCCGACACCCGCGAGAACGAGCGCCGCCTGGAGGCCGCCATCGCCGAAGACGAGGCCACCCACGCCAACCTGCGGCGCCTCGTCGGCGCGCTGCACGGCCCGGGTGCCCTCCCCCCGGGCGACTCGCTGATGCGCTGGATGGTGCGGTCGGGCTCCGCCTCCGACTTCCAGCCGGTGAGCGGCACCCTGGGAGCGCTGCTGACCACGGGCGACCTGCGCCTGGTGCGGAACGACTCGCTGCGCGCCCTGCTGGTGTCGTACGCCGCGGGGCTGGAGAGCGAGAACCACCGCCTGCGCCAGCTCCGCGAGGCCACCATGGGCGTGGCCGCGCCCATGGGCCGCTCGCTCCCCTTCATGCGCGGCCTCTTCCTGGGCGAGCCCCGCGCCGACCGCACGGACTGGGAGCGGCTGCGCGACGACCCCGAGCTGTGGGCGGTGCTCCTCCCCGCCCAGGCCGCCAACGCCAACCGCCTGTCGGGGCTGGAGCGCGCCCGCGAGGAGACGCTCCGCGTCCGCCGCGCCCTGGAGGCGGAGGTGCCCCGGGCAGCCGACCCGTAGAACCGTCCCGGCTCCTTCCCCGTCCAGCCCACCCTCCGGAGCACGCCCATGCCGCTCCTGGCCCGTACGATGCAGGAGCCGCCCGACTCGGCGGTTCGGTAGCGGATCACTCCGGAGAGGGAGGACGTGCGGATGCGAGTCGCGGTCATCGGTGCGACGGGCACCATCGGGCGGGCGGTGGCGGAGGCGCTCTCCGGCGCGCACGAGGTGCTGCGGGTGGGGAACACGAGCGGCGAGTACCAGGTGGACATCGCGTCCCCCGACTCCATCCGCCGGCTCTTCGAGGAGACGGGGAGCGTGGACGCGGTGGTGTGCTGCGCCGGGAGCGCGCGCTTCCGCCCGCTCGCGGAGCTCACCGACGAGGACTTCCGCTTCAGCCTGGGTCACAAGCTGACGGGGCAGGTGAACCTGGTGCGCCTGGGGATCCCGCACGTGCGCGAGGGCGGCTCGTTCACCCTCACCAGCGGGGTGCTGGCCAGCGAGCCCACCCCGGGGAGCGCCGCCATCAGCGTGGTGAACGCGGGGGTGGAGGCGTTCGCCCGCGCGGCCGCGCTGGAGCTGCCGGGCCGGCGCCGCGTGAACGTGGTGAGCCCGCCCTGGGTGAGCGAGACGCTGGAGTCGATGGGACGCGACGGCTCCGGCGGGCTCCCGGCCAGCTCCGTCGCGCGCGCCTACGTGCACAGCCTGACGGGGACGGAGAACGGCGTGGTCTTCGACGCCCGCCGCATCGCCTGACGGCGCCCGCGGGCCTGTTCCTTGCCGGACCGGCGCGGCTCAACCCGGCAAGGAGGAAGCATGTCACAGGATCGGCGAGAGGGTCCCTTCGAGAAGATGGGCGAGGCGGTGGGCGGGGCCGTGGGGAAGGCCGCGGGCCGGGCCAACGACATGGCCATGAACGCGGTCGGCACCGTGTTCGGGCAGGCGATGCAGACGCTGGGGGCGTGGTGGTCCACCCCGGACGCCGAGCAGGCGTCGCGCTCCTTCGGCGAGACGCAGGACCACGCCTGCCGGCGGCACTGGGAGGGGCGCGGCGGGGCCGGCGGCGCCCGCGACTACGAGAGCGCCCGCCCGGCCTACCAGTTCGGGTACGTGGCCGCCCGCAACCCCGAGTACCAGAGCCGCCCCTTCGACCAGGTGGAGGCGGAGGTGGAGCGGGCCTGGGAGAAGGTGCGCCGCGAGCAGTACGGCGACTGGAACGAGGTCCGCGACCAGGTGAGCTACGGCTACACCTACCGCGAGCCCGGAGCGCCCAACCCCACGTAGGCGGACGCGACGGGGCCCTTCTCCCGGGTGGGGAGAGGGGCCCCGTCGTCCTGTCGGGCTCCGGCCGGGTTCAGCCGGCGTGGACGCGCGCCTCCAGCCGGTCCAGCAGCTCCGCGAGCCGCTCCCGGTCCCCCGGGTCGAGCCCGGCCAGGAGCTCCGCCTCGGCGGCGGCCTGGGCGCGGGCGCCGGCCTCGTAGCTGCGGCGCCCCTCCTCGGTGAGGGTGGCGAGCACGCTGCGGCGGTCGCCCGGGTCGGGGACGCGGCGCACCAGCCCGTCGGCCTCCAGCCGGTCCACCAGCTGGGTGACGTTGGAGCGCACGCAGGAGAGGCGCTCCGCCAGCTGCCCCAGCGGGAGCGAATCCCCCGCCGCGGCCAGGTGGCGCAGCACGCCCATCTTCGCCAGCGAGAGCCCCACCGGCTCCAGGCCGCGCTCGATGCGGTCGCCCACCGCGGACCCGGCGTGCAGGATCCGCATGGCGAGGCTCGTCCCCCCGCAGGGCCTGACTTCTTCCCAGTCGCTCATCCCTTCAAGTTGCCAGCATCCCGCCCGCGGGTCAAGCCGGGCCGGGCCTCCCCGGCGCCCGGCGGAGCGGACGGCCGTCCGAACGAAACCCTTGACACCCGGCTTGCTAATACGTATTAGCATACCATGGCCTCGCCCCCACCCCGCCCCCCGACCGCGCACGACGTCGCCCGCGCGGCGGGCGTCTCCCAGGCGACGGTGTCGCTGGTGCTGGGGGGGAACCCGCGGGCGCGCATCGCCGCGGCGACGCGGGAGCGGGTGCTGCGGGCCGCCGAGGAGCTGGGGTACCGCCCCAACATCCTGGCGCGGGGGCTGGTGCGGGGGCGCTCGTACGCGCTCGGGGTGATCGTCCCCGACCTGGCCAACCCGTTCTTCCTGGACGTGGTGCGGGGGATCGAGCGGGTGGCGGCGGAGGCGGGGTACGCCACCCTGCTCTGCGACGCGCGGGGGGCGGCCCCGGCCCGCCACCTGGAGGCGCTGCGGGGGCGGCAGGTGGACGGGGTGATCCTGGACCCCTCCGGCGCCGACTCGCTCCCCGGCGACGCGCTCACCGACCTGAACGTGGTGGTGGTGGACCGGCCCAGCGGCCACTTCCCCGGGGTGGCGAGCGACGCGGAGGCGGCGGGGCGGCTGGCGGCGGAGCACCTCCTGGCGCTGGGGCACCGCGAGCCGGCCTTCATCGGCCCGGCGAGCGAGGAGCACGCCTTCCGCATGCGCGAGCGCGGCTTCGTCCGGGCGCTGCGCGCGGCGGGGGTGGCCCTCCCCTCCCCCCGCCTGCGGCGCGCCCCCGCCACCGTGGCCGGCGGCGAGTCGGCCATGCGGGCCCTGCTGGCGGCGAGGGGACCGCGCCCCACGGCCGCGTTCTGCGCCAACGACCTGGTCGCCCTGGGGGCGCTCAGGGCCTGCGCCGCCGCCGGGGTCGCCGTCCCCGGGGAGATGTCGGTCGTCGGCTGCGACGACATCGAGATGGCCCGCGTGGTCACGCCGGAGCTGACCACCGTCGCCGTCCCCGCCCGCGAGCTGGGCGCCCGCGCCGCCCGCCTCCTCCTCCGCCAGCTGGAGGGGAAGCCGGACGCCCGCCCGGGGAAGCTGCTCCCGGTGCGCCTGGTGGCGAGGGGAACCACGGCGCCGCCGCGGCCCTCACCCGGCTCGCCTTAGGCTCGAACGGCGGGGCGCGGTGCGGTTCGCGGTTCGAGCAGTTCAAAGCAGTATCCTCAAAAATCGGTTCGGAGGGAGACAGCCGGGCGGTTTCGGCTGGCTCACTCCGGCGGAGGGAGACCCGGGGGCAGTTTCCCGGGGCTCCCGCAGCCCGCGCAGGAGACGGACGGCAGTATCGTCCGGCTCCGGAGCGGCCCCCGGACGACACGAACGCCCATTCAGAACCCCATGCGGCACGCGACGATCACCGGCAC
>DATABU010000089.1:0-12394 GCA_036259415.1 Longimicrobiaceae bacterium | reverse complement strand
GGTCGCACGATCGATGCGACCGGCCGGCTGGCGGCGCCACCACCGACTCCGCCTCGCCCTCGTAGAGTACGCGCTCCGGCGAGATCACCGAGACCGTCAGCATGGGCGCCTCAGCCGTGCGCCAGCCGGTTGGCCTGCTCCACCGCCTCGTCGATCGCGCCGACCATGTAGAAGGCCTGCTCCGGCAGCTCGTCCACCTCGCCCGAGACGAGCCGCTCGAACGACGATACCGTCTCCTCGAGCTTCACGTACTTGCCCGGGCGTCCGGTGAACTGCTCGGCCACGGCGAACGGCTGCGACATGAAGCGCTGGATGCGCCGCGCGCGTCCCACGATCTTCTTGTCGTCCTCGCTCAGCTCGTCCATCCCGAGGATGGCGATGATGTCCTGCAGCGACTTGTAGGTCTGCAGCACGCGCTGAACTTCGCGCGCCACCTTGTAGTGCTCCTCGCCGATTATGCGCGGGTCAAGCATGCGCGACGTGGAGTCGAGCGGGTCCACCGCGGGGTAGATGCCCAGCTCCGAGATGGCGCGCGAGAGCACCGTGGTGGCGTCCAGGTGCGCGAACGCGGTGGCCGGCGCCGGGTCGGTGAGGTCGTCCGCGGGGACGTAGATCGCCTGCACCGAGGTGATGGAGCCCTCGGTGGTGGAGGTGATCCGCTCCTGGAGCGCCCCCATCTCGGTGGCCAGCGTGGGCTGGTAGCCCACCGCGGAGGGCATGCGGCCCAGCAGCGCCGACACCTCGGAGCCCGCCTGGGTGAAGCGGAAGATGTTGTCCACGAAGAAGAGCACGTCCTGCTTCTCCACGTCGCGGAAGTACTCCGCCACCGTCAGCCCGGAGAGCGCCACGCGCAGGCGGGCCCCCGGCGGCTCGTTCATCTGCCCGTAGACCAGCGCCACGTTGGACTCGGCGAGGTTCTCCTCCTTGATGAGGTTCGCCTCCTTGAACTCCAGCCAGAGGTCGGTCCCCTCGCGGGTGCGCTCGCCGACGCCGGCGAACACGGAGCGGCCGCCGTGCCCCAGGGCGATGTTGTTGATGAGCTCCTGGATGACCACGGTCTTGCCCACGCCCGCGCCGCCGAAGAGGCCGATCTTGCCGCCCTTCACGTACGGGGTGAGCAGGTCGATCACCTTGATCCCCGTCTCCAGGATCTCGGCGCGGGGCTCCAGGTCCACGAAGCGGGGGGCCGGGCGGTGGATGGGCCAGCGCTCGGCGTCGGCGGGGATCACGCCCGCCTCGTCCACCGGCTCGCCCAGCACGTTGAGGATGCGGCCCAGCGCGTTGCGGCCCACCGGCACCGTGATGGACTGGCCGGTATCCACGATCTCCATGCCGCGGACCACGCCGTCGGTGGACTCCATGGCGACGGCGCGCACCTGGTTGCGCCCGATGTGCTGCTGCACCTCCAGCACGATGGTCGAGTCCGCGCCGCCGTCGGTGCCCGGAAGGGTCACCCGGAGCGCGTTGTAGATGTCCGGGAGGTCGCCTGCGAACTCGGCGTCGATCACGGGACCGATCACCTGGACCACGCGGCCCACCTTGGCGGCGCCGGCAGGGACGGTGGCCCGCTCAGGGGCAGTGGCTGCCATCTATCGTTCTCCTTGGTTGGGTTCCGTCTATTCCAGCGCCGCGGCGCCGCCGACGATCTCGGCGATCTCCTGCGTGATCGCAGCCTGCCGCACCCGGTTGTAGGTGCGCGTGAGGGACTCCAGGATGTCGCCCGCGTTGTCGGTGGCGTTCTTCATCGCGGTGCGCCGCGCGCCCTGCTCGGCGGCGGCGGACTCCACCAGCGCCCGGTACACACCGTTGCGCACGTACAGCGGGAGGATCCGGTTCAGGATCTCGTCCGCAGACGGCTCCAGGATGTACTCCACGCCCGGCCCGGCGCGCTCGTCGTCGGCCGGGGCGGGCACCGGGAGGAGCTGCAGCGTGGTGGGCGGGGTGGAGAGCGCGGAGTTGAACTTCGCGTACACCACGTAGACCGCGTCCAGCCGCCCGCCGGTGAAGTCCGCCATCAGGTCGTTCACCAGCCGCTCGGCGTCGGCGGCCGAGGGGCGGTCGCCGATGTCGCTCACGGCGGTCCGGAGGGTCTCGCCCTGGAAGCGGAAGAAGGAGATCCCCTTCTTCCCGGCGATGTGCAGCTCGGTCTCGACGCCGCGGCCGCGGAGGTCGCGGACCAGGCCGCGCGCCTCGCGGATCAGGTTGGCGTTGAAGCCGCCGGCCAGTCCGCGGTTGGAGGTGAGCAGGAGCACCGCCGCGCGCCGCACCTCCGCAGGCTGCCGGAGCAGCGGGTAGCGGGCCGCCAGCTCAGGGGTCAGCAGCCGCCGGATGACGTCCCCGAGCTGCTCCGCGTAGGGCCGGGCGGCGGCCACCCGGTCCTGCGCGCGCTTGAGCTTGGACGTGGCGACCATCTCCATCGTCCGCGTGATCTTGCGCGTGTTCTGGACCGAGCGGATCCGCCCCTTGAGCTCTCTTCCCTTGGCCATGGCTCCTCAGCCTCCTGGTGTGCGGGGACGCTCAGTAGCTCTGGCGCGCGGAGGCGGCGTTCGCCTCGGGGCGCGCGGCCAGGCGGAGCTGCTCCTCGCCCATGCGGCGGTCCGCGTCGGTCTCCTGGAGGATGGCCGAGTCGGCGTAGTTCTCGGTCCCCACCGGCGAGTGCGGGTCCGCGAACAGCTCGGCGTACCGCTTGATGGCGGCGACCAGCGCCTCCTCGTTCTCCTTGGTCAGGTCCTTCGCGGTCCGGATCCCGTCCAGGATCTCGGGGTGGGTGGTGCGCAGGTAGACGTGGAAGTCGCGCTCCCAGGTGCGGACCTGCGCCACGTCCACGTTGTCGAGGTAGCCGTTGGTCAGCGCGTAGATGATGGCGACCTGCTGCTCCACGGGCATGGGCGAGTACTGCCCCTGCTTCAGCACCTCGACGGAGCGGGCGCCGCGGGCCAGCTGCCGCTGGGTGACCGGGTCCAGCTCGGAGCCGAAGGCGGCGAACGCCTCCAGCTCGCGGTACTGCGCCAGCTCGCCCTTGAGCTTGCCGGCCACCTTCTTCATGGCCTTGATCTGCGCCGCGCCGCCCACGCGCGACACCGAGATGCCGACGTTCACCGCGGGACGGACGCCGGAGTAGAAGAGGTTCGACTCCAGGAAGATCTGCCCGTCGGTGATGGAGATCACGTTGGTCGGGATGTACGCCGACACGTCGCCCGCCTGCGTCTCGATGAGCGGGAGCGCGGTCAGCGACCCGCCGCCCATCTCGTCGGAGAGCTTGGCCGCGCGCTCCAGCAGGCGCGAGTGCAGGTAGAACACGTCGCCGGGGTACGCCTCGCGGCCCGGCGGACGGCGCAGCACCAGCGACATCTGCCGGTACGCCACGGCCTGCTTGGAGAGGTCGTCGTACACGCAGAGCGTCGCCTTGCCCCTGCCGTTCTCGTCCTTGGTGTACATGAAGTACTCGGCGAGCGCGGTGCCGGCGTAGGGCGCGATGTACTGCAGCGGGGCCGGGTCGGAGGCGGAGGCCGCCACGATGATGGTGTAGTCCAGCGCGCCCGCGTCCTGGAGGCGCTGCACCACGCCCGCGATGGTGGAGTTCTTCTGCCCGATGGCCACGTAGACGCAGACGACGTCCTGGCCCCTCTGGTTGATGATGGTGTCGATGGCGATGGCGGTCTTGCCGGTGCCGCGGTCGCCGATGATCAGCTCGCGCTGCCCGCGGCCGATGGGGATCAGCGCGTCGATCGCCTTGATCCCCGTCTGCATGGGCTCCTTCACCGGCTGGCGGAGCACGATGCCCGGGGCGACGATGTCCACCTGGCGGCGGGCCACCGACTGGATGGGGCCCTTGCCGTCCACCGGCTCGCCGAGCGGGTTGACCACGCGGCCCAGGAAGCCGGGGCCCACGGGGATGTCGAGCACGCGGCCGGTGCGGCGGGCCTGGTCACCCTCCTGGATCGCCGTCCAGTCGCCCATGACCACCGCGCCGATGTTGTCCTCCTCGAGGTTCAGCGCCAGCGCGGAGATCACCTGCCCGCTCTCGCGCGCGGTGATCTCGAGCATCTCGCTCGACATGGTGCCCCCGAGGCCGTAGATGCGGGCGATCCCGTCCTTGACCTCCAGGACCTCCCCGACCTCCTCGGCCTGCAGCGTGTCCTCGTACCGCTCGATCTCGTTGAGCAGGACGTTCCTGATCTCGCTCGCGCGAAGCTGGGTGTCGACCGCCATCTCTCTATCCTTGTTCCTGTCCAGCGGGACCGCTGGAGTGGCCGTTTGCCTGTTGTGAACTTCCGCTGCCCCCCGTACCGGCTGCGTCGCGCGCGGTTCCGCGCGGCGCAGCCCCGCCGCTCACCCCACCGCGGCGGGGATCTCCGCCTCCATCAGGCGGCGGCGCAGCCCGGCGGCGCGGCTGCGGATCGACCCGTCCAGGATCTGGTCGCCCACGCGGACCACGATCCCGCCCAGCAGCTCGGCGTCCACCGTGTAGTCGGCGATCACCGTCTTCCCCAGGCGCGCCTCCAGCCCGCGCTGGATCTCCTGCTGCAGCGAGGCGTCGGGCGCGTGCGAGAGCGCGACGTGCACGCGGACGCGGCCCAGCATCTCGTCCATCAGGTCGCGGTAGGCCGCTGCGATCTCGCGGAAGAGCGTCTGCCGCCGCTTGTCCAGCACCACCAGCACGAAGCGGAGGAAGAGGTCGGGGACGCGGCCGGCGAGCGTGGCCCGCAGCGCCTCCCGCTTCTGCGCCCCGGTGACGCGCGGCGTCTCCAGGAACTCGCGGACGCGCGGCTCGCTCTCCAGGAGCGCGGCCAGGTCCTCCAGGGCCCACTGGTACTCCTCGGCGGTGGCCTGGCCGCCGTGGCGCTGGGCCAGGGCGAGGAGCGTCTCCGCGTAGTTGCGGGCGATGGCTTCGGCGCGCACGGGTCAGACCCCGGCCGGGACGGCGGACCCGGACACCTGCCCCAGGTACTCGCGGACCAGGCGGCGGTTGTCCTCGCCGTCCAGGTTGCGGCGCACCAGCTTCTCGGCGGCGCTCATCGCCAGCTCCACGGCGTCGCGGCGGACGGCGTCCAGGGCGGCCTCGCGCTCGGCGGCGATGTCGCGGCGGGCGCGCGCCAGCATCGCGTCCTGCTCGCGGCGGGCCTCGGCCAGGATCTCCTCCTTCATCCGCTCCACCTCGGTGCGGCTCTCGGCGATGGCGCCCTGGATGCGGCCGCGCGCCTCGTCCATCTCGCGGCGGCCCTGCTCCACCAGGGCGGCGGCCTCGGCCCGGTCCCGCTCCGCCGACGCGAGCAGCTCGCGGATCCGCTCCTCGCGGGCCTCCACGGCGCCGAGGATGTGCGGGTACGCGAACTTGTACAGGAGGGCCAGGACGATCAGGAAGATCAGGACCGTCCAGACCATCAGGCCGGATTCGATCGACAGCAGTCCTCCCTCCCCCTCCGCGGCATGGAGCGGCGAGACGGTGAGGAGGACCAGCAGCGAGGCGAGCCGAATGGGTTTATGCATCGTCGGTTCGTCGGAGAACGGGCCGAACAGGGTGAAGAAGCCGGGGGCGGGCGATTCCCGCCCCCGGCGATGCCACTTAGCCGGCGACGGCGATGATGTCGCCCTGCATCAGGAACATGATGACCAGCGCGAAGAAGGTCGCGCCCTCGATCAGCGCCGCCAGGATGATCGCGGCGGTCTGGATGTTCCCCGCGACCTCGGGCTGGCGGGACATGCCCTCCATGGCCTTGAAGCCGATCAGGCCGATGCCGAGACCGGCGCCGATCATGATCAGGCCCGCGCCGAGACCGGCGCCCAGGAGGCCGCCGCTCAGGAACTCGTTTGCTGCCTGCACTGCCTGCATCGTACCATCTCCGGATTACGGTATGCACGAAGTCGGGCACCGCTCCACTCGGCCGCAGCCGACGGCGCTACGGGCCCGCAGGCCACCGCGCCTTCCCCGGGCGCCCATCCCCCGGGTACAGTACGACGGGGCTGGAGCACAACCCCGCCGGGACGGCGTCCGGGCCGTCCGCTCCGTACTTCCGATGCGCCGCGCCGCGGCGGCCGCGCTCAGTGCGCGTGCCGGATCAGGCCGATGAACACGCTGGTCAGCAGCGAGAACACGTACGCCTGGAGGAACGCGACGAACAGCTCCATGAACGTCAGCGCCACGGCCATGAGCAGCGGCGCCACCGCGATGGCGTAGCTGCCGAAGACGAAGATCAGCGAGATGATCGTCAGCAGCAGCACGTGCCCGGCGGTCATGTTCGCGAAGAGTCGGATCGCCAGCGCGAACGGCTTCGCCAGCTTCCCGAGCAGCTCCACCGGGGTCATGATGAGGGCCATGACCGGGACCAGCGCCTTGGGGAGCCCGTGCGGGATGTAGACGATGGTCCCCAGGTACCCCTTCGCGCCGAGCGCCCGCATGCCGGCGACCTCGATGACCACGAAGGAGAGCAGCGCCAGCGCCGCGGTGACCGAGATGTTGGCGGTCGCGGTCGCGCCCCAGGGGAGCAGCCCGAGCAGGTTGCTGACCAGGATGAAGAAGAAGATCGTCACGACGAAGGGGACGAACTTCTCCCCCCCGTGCCCGATGTTCGGCATCACCAGCTGGTCGCGCAGGAACAGCACCATCGCCTCGATGACGTTGTGGTGCCTGCGCGGCGCGCCGCCCCCCTGCACGCGCCTGGCGGCCTGGGCCGCCGGGATCATGACGAGCAGCACGATGAGCCCCGCCAGGCCCAGGAAGACCACGTGCTTGGTGGGGGTCATGTCGACCGGGCCCACCATCCAGCTGCCGGCGGGCGGCAGCGAGACGTGCACCCCGAAGGGGAGCTCGATCTCGCGCGCGTCCATGACGTGGTGCAGGGCGTCGAACCCGTGCTCCTCCTCGGGGGCGTGCTCCCCCGGCCGGGTGGCCTCCACCGCGGCCTCTACGGAGGTCGTGTGCTCCTGCGCGGCCCCGGCGGTCGCGGCGGCACCCAGCAGGATCGCCAGCAGCCCGACTCTAGCGAACATTTAGCTCTTGCTCGACGAAGCGGGAAACAGGTACACCGGCTCCAAAAGCGCGGTGACGAAGAACACCGAAACCAGCGAGAACAGCACCGGCGCGGCGGGCAGGCCCAGGCCGGGCACCGCCAGGAACGCCACCGCCGCGGCGGCGAGCATCCGGCCGGCCATCCCCAGCCCGTACACCAGCAGCGGCTGGGCGGGGAACAGGTTCACCGCGAGCAGCCAGAAGGCGCCGGCCTGGACGGCGAAGCCCACCGCCGCGCCGAAGGCGACCGCCGCCCACCCGCCGGGGCCCGCGACCAGCAGCCCTCCCGCGCAGACGGCGCAGGCCGCGACCGCGGACGCACGCACGAAGCCCTGCCCTCGCTCTCTCATCTCTGCTCTCCCGCCCTGTCCGGATCCCGCATCCGCTCTTCCTCCCGCCTCCTGGGGTCCGTGACGAGCCGCCTGTACAGCGAGTAGAACCCGGCGCCCGCGCCGACGAAGACCCCGGCCAGGAGGAGCCAGGGCGCGGTGCCCAGGCGCGCGTCCAGCCAGCGGCCGGCGAAGAAGAACAGGAGGATGGACGCGGCGAACTGCAGTCCCACTCCCGCCATCTCGCCCGCCGACGGAGCCGGGGGCGGCCGCTTCCTGCTGCTCTCCGACGTGCGGGGCTCGCCCAAGTCGCTCCTCCCGGCGGCGGTGTAGACCGGCAATATAGGAGCTTGTGAAATTTTTCGCAAGCATCGGGAAGCGGCGCCCCGCGGGGCTCGCTTGACGCTCCGGATCCACGGCTCCTATCTTGCGTTCGGGGCAGATCCGAGGCCCTCCGCGCCCGTTCCGGCGCGCAGCCGCCGCCCCGCATCCCGCATCGAAGATGCCCCGTCTCGTCGCCCGCATCTCCCTGGCGCTGGCCCTGGCCGCCGGAGTCGCCTGTGCCGCCGCGGGGACCTCTGCGGGCGGCGCCGCGGCCGGCCCGCTGGTCTCCTCGCTCCAGGTGGAAACCGCCGGGGACAGCGTCCGCTTCGTCCTCCAGGTGACCAACGCCTCCGCCGCGCCGGCGCGGCTGGAGTTTCCCAGCGGGCAGTCGTTCGACTTCGTGGTCGAGCGCGACGGGGCGGAGCTGTGGCGCTGGTCGGCCGACCGGATGTTCACGCAGGCCGTCCGCAGCGAGACGCTGGCCTCGGGCGAGACGCGCACCTACGAGGCGGCCTGGCGCCCCCCCGCCGGAGTCGGCGGCGAGCTGGTGGCCCGCGGCATCCTCACCGCCGGGGACGCGCGGGCCGAGCAGCAGGCGCGCTTCCGCCTCCCCTGACCCGCCGCAGGCAGGCCCTCCCTCCCGTGGACACCGGCCCCGAACGCCGCCCCGCCCCCGCTCCCCGGCGGCCCTCCGCCGCCGTGCCCCTCCCGGACGAGCCCCGCTCCCCGCCGCGAGACGCGTGCCGCCGCGGCGCAGCCGCAGGAGGGCGCCCGTGAGCGGCTGGCTCCGGCGCCTGCTGCGCCGCGTCTCGGGCGAGGCTCCGGCCGCCCCCGGCGACGACCGTCCCGGGGCCGGGCCGGCGTACGTCCCCGCGGAAGGGATGGAGGAGCGGGAGCGGCAGATGATCGATCGGGTGCTCCGCCTGGGCTCGACCCGCGCCTGGGACGTGATGACGCCGCGCGTGGACCTGCTGGCCTGGCCCGCGAGCATGAGGCTGGCGGAGCTGGCCCCGCAGCTCCCCACCGTGCGCTACTCGCGCGTGCCCGTGTACCGCGGCGGGATCGACGACGTGGAGGGGGTGCTCTACACCCGCGAGGCGTACCAGGCGCTGGTGGGCGGGCAGCGCGACGTGACGCTGGGCGAGCTGGCGCGGGAGCCGTTCTTCGTCCCCGGGAGCGTCTCCCTGCTGAAGCTGCTCGGCGACTTCCAGGCGCGGCGCATCCACATGGGGGTGGTGATCGACGAGTACGGCGGCACCGACGGCCTGGGGACGCGGGAGGACATCCTGGAGGAGCTGGTGGGCGAGATCGTGGACGAGACGGACGCGGAGGAGCAGCCCATCGTCCGCGTCTCCCGCAACGAGGTCCTGGCGGAGGGCTACGCCGACCTGCGCGAGATCAACCACTTCTTCAACACGGGCTTCCCGCAGCTGGAGCACCGCTCGGTGAACGGCTACCTGCTGGAGGAGCTGGGGTACGTCCCCCGCCCCGGCCAGGAGATCGAGCGCGAAGGGGTGCGCATCCGCGTGGAGGACGCCTCGGAGACGCAGGTGCTGCGGGTGCGGCTCACCCGCCCCCACCTGGGCGACGACGACCGGAACTCCCCGGAGGCCCCCGGCGCCGGGCCCGGGGAGCCGAAGGACCGTGGCTGACTTCCTCGCCCCAGCCGACGTGCTGGCCGCGGCCCTCCGCCTGGAGGGCCTGGCGCGGCGCACTCCGCTGGAGCCGAGCCCCTGGCTGGCGGAGCGGGCGGGCGCCGACGTCCACCTGAAGCTGGAGAGCCTCCAGCGCACGGGCTCGTTCAAGCTGCGCGGCGCGGCGAACGCGCTGGCGGCGCTCCCGCCGGGGGAGCACGCGCGCGGCGTGGTCACCGCCTCGGCGGGGAACCACGGGATGGGGGTGGCCTGGGCCGCCCGCGCCCTGGGGGTCCCCGCCGCCGTGTTCGTCCCCGCCGGCGCGCCGGCCACCAAGCGGCGCCGGATCGCGCGCTGGGGCGCGGAGCTGCGCGAGGTCCCCGGCGGCTACGACGAGGCGCACCACGCCGCCGAGGAGCACGCGCGGGGGCGGGGGCTCCCCTTCGTCAACGCCTTCAGCGACTTCCAGGTGGTGGCCGGCCAGGGCACCGTCGCCCTGGAGGTGCTCGCGGCGCTGCCGGAGGCGCGCACGCTGGTGGTCCCCGCCGGCGGCGGCGGCCTGGTGGGGGGGATGGGGATCGTCGCGCGGGCGCTGGGCCGCGGCGTGCGCGTGGTGGGGGTGCAGACGGAGGCGACGAGCGCGCTGCACGAATCCCTGGCCGCGGGCGAGCTTCGCTCCCCGCCCGTGGCGCCGACGCTCTGCGAGGGGCTCTCCGGCGACATCGACGCCCGCAGCCTGGAGCTGGCCAGGCGCGTGGTGGACGAGGTGGTGCTGGTGGGCGAGGACGCGGTCCGCCGCGCCGTCCGCCACCTGTACCTGGAGGAGGGGGTCGTCGCGGAGGGCTCGGCCGCGGTGGGGGTGGCCGCGCTGCTGGAGGGCGCGGTCCCCGGGCTGCGCGGCCCCGTCGTGGTGGTGGTGACCGGCGGCAACATCGACGCGGCGACGCTCGCCGCGATCCTCACGGACAGCGAAGCGGGATCCGGCTGATGGCGACCATCCTCCCCTACCGCGGCGTCTGGCCGCGGATCCACCCCACCGCCTTCGTGGCGCCCACCGCCGTGGTGATCGGCAACGTCACCGTGGGCGAGGAGGCCAGCGTCTGGTTCGGCGCGGTGATCCGCGGCGACGAGCCGGAGCACGAGATCACCGTCGGCGCGCGCACCAGCGTCCAGGACAACTGCGTGGTCCACGTCAGCGCCCGCGGCCCCACCGTCATCGGCCCGGAGGTGACCATCGGGCACGGCGCGGTCCTGGAGAGCTGCACGGTGGGCCGCGGCGCCCTGATCGGGATGAACGCGGTGGTGCTGCAGGGCGCGACCGTGGGCGAGCAGGCGCTGGTCGCGGCGGGGGCGGTGGTCCCGGACGGCGCCAAGATCCCGGCGCGCCACCTGGCGGCGGGGACCCCCGCCCGGGTGAAGAAGGAGCTGGAGGGCCCGTCGCTGGGGTGGGTGACGCACAGCGCCTCGCACTACGTGGAGCTGTCGCGCGACTACCTGGCGCAGGGCGTGGGGCGGGTGCCGGAGCGGGGGGACGGCGAGGGATGATGGAGGAGCTGCTGCGGACGCTCTCGGAGCTCCCCGGGCCCACGGGCGAGGAGGACGCGGTCCTCGACTGGCTGGCGGCGGAGTGGGAGGGGCGCGGCGAGGTCGTGCGCACGCCGGTGGGGAACCTGCTCCTGCGCATCCCCGGGCCCGGCCCGCGGGCGGTGGTGGCCGCCCACGCCGACGAGCTGTCGCTGATCGTCCGCTCGGTCACCCCGGAGGGCTTCCTGCGGGTGCTCCCCGGCGAGCGGGACCACTTCCCCACCCCGTTCTTCTTCGGCGCGCCGCTGCGGGTGCTGGCGGCCTCCGGGCACCTCCCCGGTGTCTTCGCCACCACCACGGGGCACGCGCTCACCCCGGAGCAGCGCGAGCGGCACCGGCTGGGTTGGGACGACGTGTTCGTGGACGTGGGGCTCACCGCCGTTGAGGTGGCGGAGGCGGGGATCCGGGTGGGGACGCGGATCGTCTGGGACCCGGGCGTCCGGCGCGTCGGGCGCCTGCTGGTGGGCAAGGCGATGGACGACCGCCTGGGGATCGCGGTGCTGGTGGCGCTCGCCCGCCGGGTGGACCGGGCGCGGCTCCGCTTCGACCTGACGCTCGCGGCCACGGTGCAGGAGGAGATCGGCCTTCTGGGAGCCGCCAGCCTGGCGCGCGGGGGGCGCGAGTACGACCTGGGGATCATCGTGGACAACGGAGTGGCCGGGGACACGCCCACCGTCTCCCCCACCCACCTCCCGGTGCGGCTGGGGGCCGGTCCCGCCCTGGTGCACCGCGACACCTCGGCCCACTACTCCCGCCGCGTGCTCGCCGGGCTGCGCGCCGCCGCGGAGCGCGAGGGGCTGCCGGTACAGGACGCCGTCCTCTACCACTACAACTCCGACGGCGCCACGCTGATCCGGCAGGGGATCGAGACGGTGCTGGTGGCCCCGCCCATCCGCTACTCGCACTCCCCCTTCGAGGCGGTGGACCCCGCCGACGTGGAGGCCACCGCGCGCCTCCTGGAGGCGTACCTCACGGACGGCGCGCCGCGCGGATGATCGCCCGCTCCAGGTCGCCGGAGGTGCTGGTGGTGGGCGGAGGGGTGATCGGGTGCGCCGTGGCGCGCCACCTGGCCCTCCACGGCGCGCGGGTGCGGGTGCTGGAGCGGGGCGAGCCGGGGGCGGAGGCGTCCTGGGCGGCGGCCGGGCTGCTGGCCCCACAGGTCGAGGCGGACGGCCCCGGCCCGTTCCTCGACCTGCTCCTGCGCGGCCGGGCGGCGTTCCCGGAGCTCGCCGCCGCGCTGCGGGAGGAGACGGGGATCGACGTGGCGTACGTGGACGCGGGGACGCTCGCCCTGGCGCTGGACGAGGCGGACGAGCCGGCCATGGAGCGGCGCCTCGCCTGGCAGGCCGCGGCCGGGCTCGCGGTGGAGCGCCTGACCGCGGAGGAGGCGCGCGCGCTGGAGCCCGGCGTCTCGGAGGCGGTCCGCTGGGCGCTCCGCTTCCCCGGCGACCACCAGGCGGACAACCGCGCCCTCGCCCGCGCGCTGCGGCTCGCCGCCGAGCGCGCCGGCGCGG